>CAIKVR010000084.1 GCA_903830915.1 uncultured Bacteroidales bacterium | reverse complement strand
TATTAAGGCCTCTTGTTCAAATTCCTTGTAATCAAATCCTTTTGTCTTGTCCATTTTAACTTGTTTTTAAAGGGTAAATATAATAATTTTCCCTTTTCTGACACAGTTTATTGAATAGACCCCAAATTCAAGCACAACTTTGCCGGATGTGAACTCCAATTTGACAAATTCAAGTCCAAATGTGCCATCTTTGGACTTGAATTACCCTCCATCGGGCTTGATGTTGGTAACTTTGGGCTTGATGTTGCCAACTTTGGACTTAAATTAGGGGGATGCGAGCTTGAATTTGGGTAATTTGAACTTAAAGTTCATGATTCAAACATAATTTAGTAATTCACTTGCGTTTCCGTTTAAAAAACACTGTCACCAACCTACTACATTCTTCTTCCAGCACTCCCCAAACCACTTCAGTCTTCGGGTGAAGGGCAGCAGGAGCAAAGCGCCGGAAACCCCGTTTTGCATCTTCAGCACCATATACCAACCGGCTTATTTGCGACCAGCCTAACGCTCCTGCACACATCACACAGGGTTCAACGGTGACATAAAGCGTACAATCGGTCAGGTATTTTCCGCCCAGAAACTGGGCAGCTGCCGTTATGGCTTGCATTTCGGCATGAGCGGTAACGTCGGTGAGTGTTTCGGTAAGGTTGTGCCCACGTGCAATTATCCGCCCCTGACAAACCACCACTGCACCGATAGGCACTTCGCCACGCTCACCGGCTCGCTGTGCTTCAGCCAGTGCTTGTTTCATAAAGTACAGGTCAGGATTACTGTCTTTCGAGTCGTCTTCGGAGTAGTAGGGGATGGGCATGCTTTCAAATCGTAAATCGCAAATGAATAAATCATAAATTCTTCTAAACATCTTCCTCCACTACCAGATTATCAATGATAAAGTTCTGACGTTCGGAGGTGTTTTTGCCCATGTAGAACGAAAGTAAATCCTGCACGGCATCTTCTTTTTTCAGCGTTACCTGGTCGAGGCGCATATCTTTGCCGATAAAATGTTTAAACTCGTCGGGTGAAATCTCACCAAGCCCTTTAAAGCGTGTAATTTCTGGATTTGCACCCACTTTGGCCATGGCCGACTGCCGTTCTTCTTCGGAATAGCAATAAAACGTTTCTTTCTTGTTTCGTACCCGGAAAAGCGGTGTTTGCAGAATGTAAACGTGTCCTTTCTTAATCAAATCGGGGAAAAATTGCAGGAAGAATGTAATCAGCAACAACCGAATGTGCATTCCATCCACGTCAGCATCGGTTGATACTATCACTTTGTTGTAGCGTAGTCCTTCAATGCCGTCTTCGATATTCAGAGCAGCTTGTAAGAGGTTGAATTCCTCGTTTTCGTACACAATTTTCTTAGTTAGTCCGTAGCTGTTCAGCGGTTTACCACGCAGACTAAACACAGCCTGGGAATTCACATCGCGGCTTTTGGTGATTGAACCGCTCGCTGAATCACCTTCGGTAATGAAAATACACGAACTTTCGGTATCGCCTTTCGAATCGTTGTAATGTACGCGGCAATCGCGGAGTTTTTTGTTGTGCAGATTCACTTTTTTGGCACGTTCACGCGCAAGTTTAGTAACTCCGGCTATTGCTTTTCGCTCTTTTTCCGAATCCTGAATTTTCTGAAGCAGGGTTGCCGAAGTTTCGCTGTTGCGGTGCAGGTAGTTGTCGAGTTCTTTTTTCAGAAAATCGGAAATAAATTTATTTACCGAAATTCCGTCCTTCGACATGTCGCGCGAACCAAGCTTGGTTTTGGTCTGGCTTTCGAAAACAGGTTCTTCCACACTAATGGCTACTGCAGCAATAATTCCGTTTCGGATATCGGTAAGTTCCTGATTTTTATTATAGAATTCCTTAATTGTGCGTGCAATAGCTTCACGAAAAGCACTTTGGTGTGTACCGCCCTGCGTGGTGTGTTGACCGTTTACAAACGAGTAATATTCCTCGCCGTACTGGTCGCTGTGCGTAAATGCAATTTCAATATCTTCGCCACGGAGGTGAATTATTGGATACAGCGGATCGGAAGTCAGGTTTTCGTTCAAGAGGTCAAGCAAGCCATTTTTTGATAGAATTTTCTTGCCGTTGAAATTGATAGTCAGACCAGTATTGAGGTACGCGTAATTGCGCAGCATGGTTTCAATAAACTCATCCTGGTATTTATAAGCCGTAAAAAGCGTTTCATCAGGAACGAAATAAACATACGTTCCACGGTCGGTATTATCATCGAAAATTTCACTGTCTTTGGTGAGTTTTCCTTGCACAAATTCGGCTCTTCGACTTTGTCCATCGCGGAAACTCTGCACTACAAAAGTGGACGAAAGGGCATTCACAGCCTTTGTACCCACACCATTCAGACCAACCGATTTTTTAAACGCTTTGGAATCATATTTACCGCCTGTATTCATAATGGAAACTGCGTCAATCATTTTGCCCAACGGAATTCCACGACCATAGTCGCGCACTTCGACGTGACCGTCCTTCACGGTTACTTCCACATTTTTTCCGGCACCCATGCGGTACTCGTCAATACAGTTGTCGAGAACTTCTTTCAACAACACATAAATTCCATCGTCGCCATGCGTTCCATCGCCCAGTTTACCAATGTACATACCGGGGCGCCGACGAACATGTTCGAGACCTTCGAGGGTGATAATATTGCTATCACCATAATCAACCTGTGGAGGAAAGCCCCCGAAAGCCCCCGAAAGGGGACTTGTTGTTTCGATATTCATAGAACCTATTTCAAAATAAATATTATTAACCATTTTATAAGTCCCCTTTCGGAGGCTTTCGGGGGCTTTCTACCTCGCTATCCAGCTTTCGGGATTTTGAAGTTTTTTACCATTCCATACCTGAAAATATACTTCAGTTTTGTTATCGCGTTCGTCGTCGGTATATATTTTACCAATGGCCTGTTTAGCAGTTACACGATCGCCTTCACGAACGAAAATTTGAGTCAGATTGGCATAAACCGTGCGATAATTCCCGTGTTGAATAATCACAGCATTGTTGCTACCCGGAATGGAGAAACGCTGTGTAACCACACCTTCGAAAACCGCCCTGGCCGAACTTCCAACCGGAGTTTGAATATAAATTCCTTTGTTATTGGTAGTTACATGTTTCAATACCGGATGCTCGTGAATGCCAAAATGTCCACTGATAAATCCGTTCGAAGTTGGCCACGGCAGGCGACCCTGATTGCGCTCAAAATTACCGGAAATCAGCGTTTCTTCTTTTGTCAACAGTGAAACAGAAGGATTGGTTGCCGGTTTGTAGGCTTCAGAAGTGATTTTTGAGTCTTTTTTAGTTCCGGTTTTGGACGTTTTTGCTTCATCGGCTGCATGTTTTTTCTCCGTTGCCTGTTCTTCGGCTAACTTTTTCTTTTCAGAAGCAGCTCGCTTAGCTTCTGCTTTGCGTATTTCTTCGGCAATCAGGCGTTCAATTTTATTATTCAACTCAGCTGCTTTTTTCTGTTGAACTTTCAAGTCATCGCGCAGTTTTTTCTCTTTTTTCTGAAGGTCGGTGAGCAATACTTTTTCCTTTTTCTGATCTTTTGTCAGGATTTTTGCCTCTGTTTCTTTTTGTTTTACAACTTTTACCTTCGTCGTTTTATGTACCTGAAGGCTATCATTTTTATGTTCAATCTGTACTTTAATTCCTTCTATTTTATAAACCTGAAGCTTTCGGTAATCGCTGAATTCCTGAAGATAACGCAGACGGCGGTACGATTGATCGAAAGATTTTGCAGATAGCACAAACATTATTTTGGCATACAAACTGCGGTTGATGTGCGCTTCTTCAACCAGTCGGGCATAATCAGCTTTTAGGGCTTTCAGATTGCCTTCAAGTCTGACTTTTTCCTGATTCAGCTGCCCTATTTGCTGATCAAGTTTACTTATTTCAGTACCGATATTCTTTATTAAGGTTTTCCGTTCATTGATATTTTTGGAAATAATGGTAAGTTTATTCAACGAACTTTTTTGTGATTTCTTAGTCTCCTTGAGCATTTTACTGGTCATCTCCAGATTCTGAAGTGCCTGTTTACGTTGCTGTTCAAGCTCTTTTACTGTTTGTGCCTGCAAAGCACCCATGGTCAACAGCAATGAAAAAAAAAGCAAAATATATGGATTCAATCTTTGTTTAATCATCGTGTTATTTTTTAAGCAATTGGTCTAAATCAGCGTGTGCGAAACGATCAGAACTTGTTGGAATAAACTTAATATCTGTATTAAAAACCACTTTCAAAATGGAAAATTCGCTGCTTGCATACGTTTTTGGATTGCTGATTTTCAAACTTATTTTTTGAGGAAAATTTACTCCATTTATATTAGTATAATCCGCGTAAGCTGTATATAGTTGATAATTATTCTTTTTTGTGTTCAGGATTACTGACAGAATCACATTCTGAAGAGAAATCGTAGTGCTCTGTGTCATATTAGCAGTTTCAAAATTTAGTGTTTTTGCTAAGTTGTCTACAGCCACCAACTTGCAATTATCTGCCGGAATAATATTCTGTCCTACACAGAAAAAACGTGCAGTAAGTAAGGATTGCAGACTGTAAAAATCAATATCTACTCCAAATCGACGGCTAAAGTACAAATAATCAGTGGCATAATATCGTCGGTTCATTTTATCAAACACTTTAATACTATCCGTTGTAAATTCAGCTTTAAACATCTCTATTCCTAAAAACGGCTGTATGGAAAGATACAATGCAGAATCTTCTCTGATTTTACAGGTAGCAGAAACATTTACTTTACGTTCCCCCATTTCCAACTCCATCGACATTTTACTTATGTTGGCAGTGCGAAATTCCGGTTGGTTTTTCTGAACCTGTTCGATAAACTGCGCTATCGGATTGGGGTTTTTATTCACCACGGGTTTCGAAACAGTTTTCAGCGATTTACAACTTGTAAAACAAATTACTAAAACCAGCATTGAATAAACTGCCGACTTCCAACTACTTACTATTTTTCTCTTTTCCATCCTTTAGTTTCAATTTTCTTTTTTAAATCATCGGATTTATTTCCAGTTTCGAATGATTTCTCCCACATTTTCAGGGCTTTATCATCATTTTTAGTCATCCATAGAATGTCTCCATAATGTTCGAGAATGACACCCGATTCCTCTTCTTTTTTCATATTATCAATCGCTCGTTCAATATAATATTTAGCCAGCGAATAATTAGCCTGTTGGTATAAAATCCAGGCATAAGTATCTAAATAGGTGCTGTTTTTAGGATCTAATTCTACCGTTTTTGCACTCATTCGTTCCGCTTTTTTCAATTCGTTTTTTCCCAACGAAAGGTAATACGCATAATTATTCATTACCAAAATATTCTTGGGATTGGCTGCCAATGCGTGTTCATAATTCACAAAGGCAGAATCTTTCTTTTCAACTTTGAAATAAGTATCTCCAATTTGTGCATAAAAATCACTTTTCAATTCCAATTGGTCAGCGGCTAAAAACGGTAAACCTGCTTTGTATGAAACTAATGCAGCCGGATAATCAGTCAATTGAAATTCTGCTATACCCCTGTAGAAATACCAGGCGGAGGATTTTGGAAGATTTTCAATGGCACGGTCGGCTACAGAAACTGTTTGCTTGTAATTTTTTTCTGCCAAATAAATTTGTATCAAACGCATCCAGGTCTGGTCGTTTTTTGAATTTATATTCAGCATCGATTCCAGTTCAGAAATTGCCTCTTCGTTCCTTTTCTGAAACTGAAGAAAAACGGCATAATAGCCATGAACCTGTTCTTCCATGGGATAACGATCAACCAACAACTTAAACAAACTCTCAGTTTCACTCAATTTGGTTGAATCACGGGTTAGTTTTTCAACATATTGCCCCAGCACCTGAACTTTGGTATCCACATCCAGTTGTTCATTTTTCAATGCAGCCACTATCGATTCCATTGCCTTATCCGGCTGATTGACAGATTTATAGTAGTTGGAAAGCGAAACATAAACAAAGGCATTCTGAGGGTCATCTTTCAACACTTGCTGATAGATTTCGTAAGCCTGTTTTGACATATTTTGCTTCATGTAAATGTCGCCTCTAAATACTTTGTACCTCGATTCGGAAGGATATTTGTTTACCAGTTTATCAATTTCGGCTATGCCTTTCTTCTTGTTATTAAGCAAATTATACAATTGAAATTTCTCGAGGGAAAGCGCTTGATTTATTCCTGCCAGACTTTCAAGCCGCTCATAAGCTGCAATTGCCTTTTCGTATTGTTTTGTTTCCTTGTAAAACGAAGCTAACATTGTGTAAACTTCTTCCTTATTCGGATAAATTTTTTGTAGGTTAGTGGTTATTTCAATACAGCGTTTCCAGTTTTTCTGTTCAGTATACATGCTGATTAACTGCAGGTTATACCACCAGTTAGTAGGATCGGTTTTGATGGCTTTCTCCATGTTCCGGATTGCCTCACTTGTAAATCCGGTAGCTGCATACAATAACCCAAGTTCCGACTGTACACCCGAATCAACAGAATCGAGTGCCGCACATAGCCGAAAGGTCTCCATTGCCTGATCGTACTGATTGTTTTCTTTTTGTTTAAGTCCTTCGTAGAAATAATAATCGAACCTGCGTTGGTCCGATTCGGTCAAACGACTAATTTTCGTACTCATATCAACCGGCTTTTTGGTTGCTGCATTCGAAAAAAGTGGAAATATTAAAGCTAGAAACAGTATGTTTATTATATGCATAAAGTTGTTAATCAATACAATAGTGTAAAAAAACCTTTCACTGTTAACTGTGCACTGCCAACTAATTAGTGTTTTCCGGTATGACCAAATCCGCCTGCACCACGATCGGTTTCGCCAAGTTCGTTCACTTCAATCCACTCTGCCTGAGCATGTTGAGCAATAACCATTTGGCAAATACGCTCGCCGTCGTTTATCACAAAATCTTCAGCCGAAAGGTTCACCAGAATTACACAAATTTCACCGCGGTAATCAGCGTCAATCGTACCGGGTGAATTCAGCACTGTTATTCCTTTTTTGATCGCCAAACCGCTACGTGGGCGAATCTGAGCTTCGTAACCTTCGGGAAGTTCAATGAACAATCCGGTTGGTATCAATTTTCGTTCCAATGATTTCAGAACGATGTGCTCGTTAATATTCGCACGTAAATCCATACCAGCTGAAAGCGGTGTGGCATATTCTGGAAGTGCATGTTTTGAATGGTTTACAATGTTGATTATCATATTTTTAAAGTCTATTCTAAAAAATAAAAGCTGTTTAATTGGGCTTTAATTATTAATTCGAAATTATTAATTGTTAATTATTGTGGGGTTTAGCTACAAAAATACGATTTTTATTGTTTCCGCTGCTTACGAAGACCGGAAAAATATGTTTTTTTCAAAATTCAATTTCCGGATTTATAATTATTTGTTGAAAATCACCAAAAAACTACTTGTTTTTCCATGTAGGATTTATATTCTCATTTATAAAATGTTGATTTAGACTGATAATACTTGCTAATCGGCTGAAATACTTTGCAAAGACTTTTCGCACATTCTACTTTTGCCTATCATTTACCAAAACAATTTCTAAACAATAAAAAAAGCAGCATGAGAATAACTACTTCTCTTAATCAACAAACAAATTAATAACAATTAAAATTTTGAAAAGTATGAAAAAGGTCTTTTTTTCCGTTTTAGCTATTGCAGCTTTTATGGTATCATGCAGCAGCAATGAAGATTTCGCAGGAAGTACATCAATTTCAAGTGCCACCTCGAGCTCAGTTACGGCGTACATTGCCCAAAACTACCCTGATACGAAAATCGTATCGACAACCAGCAACGGTTCATCTGTTATTGCCACCTTAAATACAGGTGAGTCAGTTTCGTTTACCACAAGTGGTTCAGTTATTTCTTACTCAAACAACTTTAAAGCTGGTTTGAAAGCCGACAGTATCAACGCTTCAAACGATACTACAACTGTGGACACTTTGGGTCATCGTCCTGACGGTGGTGGACACGGACGAGGTCATGGTGGTGGTCACGGTGGACCTGGCAATGGTGGGCCTGGCGGACATGGTGGTGGTCATGGACCTGGTGGACCTGCTCCCGACAGTACACACATAGGTGGACCAAAAGGTGGCGGACATGGACACGACCGTCATTTTAAAAATGAAATTTCTGTTGATTCATTATCATCTGCAATCACCACTTACATTAGTACAAATTATTCGGGTTATTCAATTATTCATGCCGAAAATGATACAATTTGTCAGGGTGCAGTAACTCAGGTAATGGTTTGTACCACTGCAAATGAACCTGTAAAACTGGTATTTGATGCAGTCGGAACATTCGTTTTCAAAGGTGAACGAATCAAGTATGCCGATGTTCCCGTTGAAATTTCAGCAGCCGTAACAGCGAACTACTCAACTTTTACGGTTATGAAACGGGCTGAAAAATTGACTTTGTCTGATGGAAGTGTTCAATATAAAGTTCACATGGAATTAACAGGTGTTCCTAAGTCAGTGACATTCAATGCAGATGGATCAGTAGCTTGTGAGAAATAGATAAATAGATTTTGTGTTGAGACAGAATAGGATGCTCCATTCAAAGGCATCCTATTCTTATTGTGCGCCGAGCATGACGAGTATATTTGACGGTTGAAGTCCGTTATGGGGGCTATCAGTTGC
>CAIKVR010000083.1 GCA_903830915.1 uncultured Bacteroidales bacterium | reverse complement strand
TAGTAACAAAGTCATTAAAACCGACCATTTTGTGTTGTTTGCTAACGACGGTACTGATATTGAAATTACGGCAGAAAACGACGCTGTGGTATTAATTCTGAGCGGTGAGCCGATTAATGAACCGATTTTTCCTTATGGTCCGTTTGTAATGAATACCCGCGAAGAAATTGTTCAGGCTTACGACGATTTGAGTAATGGAAAGTTCGGACACTTAGAAGATTAGTAATTAACCAATCAACTGTCTATTTTTTAAAAAATATAATAAAAACATTTTTGGATTGCACATAATTCCGATTTTTGTGTATATTTGCCTTTGAAACAATTACAAATTGATAAAAATACAAAATTTATGGTTTTTGATGAACAAATGATTCAGCGTGTATATGAATCGCTTCCCGAAAAAATTAGCCAGACAAAAAACAAACTACAACGTCCGCTCACTTTGACCGAGAAAATTCTTTTCTCACATTTGGCTGACGGAGAACCGCTGAAAAATTACGAACGTGCTGTTGATTATGTGAATTTCTCGCCCGACCGGGTAGCCATGCAGGATGCAACTGCTCAAATGGCCTTGTTGCAATTAATGAATTCAGGTCGTAAAACGGTGGCTGTTCCTTCTACCGTTCACTGTGACCACCTGATTCAGGCATATGCCGGTGCTACTACCGACCTTAAAACTGCCAACGATACCAACCGCGAAGTATATGATTTTCTGAGTGCCGTTTCCAATAAATTCGGAATCGGTTTCTGGAAACCCGGAGCAGGAATTATTCATCAGGTTGTGCTTGAAAACTATGCTTTCCCCGGTGGAATGATGGTTGGAACTGACTCGCACACGGTAAATGCAGGTGGCTTGGGTATGATTGCCATTGGTGTAGGTGGTGCTGATGCGGTAGACGTAATGGCCGGAATGCCCTGGGAACTAAAAATGCCTAAACTGATTGGAGTGAAGCTTATAGGAAAACTGTCGGGTTGGACTTCTCCAAAAGATGTGATTTTAAAACTAGCCGGAATTCTGACTGTAAAAGGCGGAACGAATGCCATTATCGAATATTTTGGTGAAGGAACTGCTTCGCTTTCGGCCACCGGAAAAGGAACAATCTGTAACATGGGTGCCGAAGTGGGTGCCACTACCTCCGTTTTTCCTTTCGACGAAAAATCAGCTGCTTACCTCGAAGCTACCGGACGTGCATCGATTGCTAAACTCGCTCTACAAAACATTGAACACTTACAGGCCGATGCGGAAGTAATCGCAAATCCTGAAAAATACTACGACCGCATTATCGAAATTGATTTAAGCACATTGGAACCTTATGTGAACGGTCCGTTTACGCCTGATTTGGCTTATCCGATTTCGGAATTTGCTCAGATAGTAAAAGAAAAAGGCTATCCTCAAAAAATGGAAGCCGGACTGATTGGTTCTTGTACTAACTCTTCATACGAAGATTTGACTCGTGCTGCTTCTATTGTGAAGAAAGCCAAAGAAGACGGATTGAAAGTGGAGGCACAATTTATTATCAATCCGGGTTCGGAGCAGGTTCGTTATACTGCTGAACGCGATGGCGTGATTGCCGAATTTGAATCGGTGGGTGGTGTGGTAATGGCCAACGCCTGCGGACCATGTATCGGTCAGTGGAAACGCGAAATCGATGTTCCTGAACGCCCGAATTCCATTATCACTTCGTTCAATCGCAACTTTGCAAAACGTGCCGACGGTAATCCAAACACGCATATTTTCATCGGTTCACCCGAAATTGTATCTGCGCTGACAATTGCCGGCAGTTTGACTTTCAACCCGTTGACAGATACACTAACTAACGAAAAAGGCGAACAGGTAAAACTGGCTGAGCCAAAAGGATACGAACTTCCACTGAAAGGTTATGCGGTAGAAGATGCCGGTTATATTGCTCCACCGGCTGATGGTAGCAAAGTGGTTGTAGACATTGACCCGGCTTCAAAACGCCTTCAAAAACTGGAACCATTCAAAGCATGGGATGGTAAAGACTATATTGAGCAACCATTGCTGATAAAAGTAAAAGGTAAATGTACCACCGACCATATTTCTATGGCAGGTCCGTGGCTTAAATTCCGTGGACATTTGGATAACATTTCTGACAATATGCTGATTGGTGCAGTAAATACTTTCAACGACAAAACCAACTGTGTTCTTGATGTTGAAACAGGAGAATATCTGGCAGTTCCTGCATTAGCACGTAAATTTAAATCGTTGGGAATTGGTTCTGTTGTAGTAGCAGAAGAAAACTATGGTGAAGGATCAAGCCGTGAGCATGCAGCTATGGAACCTCGTCATCTGAACGTGAAAGCCATTCTGGTAAAATCGTTTGCCCGTATTCATGAAACTAACCTGAAAAAACAAGGCATGTTGGCCTTGACTTTTGCTGATAAAAACGATTACGACAAAGTGCGCGAAAATGACAAAATAAGCATAAAAGGACTTACAAGTTTCGCTCCCGGAAAAAATCTGACCATTGAGTTAAAACATTCTGATGGAACAAGTGAACAATTTGAGGCAGTTCACACTTATAATAGTGCACAGGTTGAATGGTTTAAGGCCGGTAGTGCATTAAATGGATTAAAATAAGCCCTAACGTTTAAAAATTTAGAAGTAACAACATAATAAAATCGAAGTTCATGGAAAAAGATTTTTTAATTTACAAATTGTCGGAGACGATTAAAACCACAAGTCGAATCGACAAAGAACTATTTAAACAGTTTAATGTTAAACGCGGATTGCGTAACG
>CAIKVR010000082.1 GCA_903830915.1 uncultured Bacteroidales bacterium | reverse complement strand
CTCCGCAAAACTGTGCAACAGGCTTATTATAACGCACTTGCCGCCAAAGCAAAATGGGATGCTGCCAATAAATCTGAAATTGCTAATAAAGAAGCTTATCGGTTTACAAACCAAAAATACGAAGGAGGCCGCGCCACTGTTTACGAACTTTATCAGGCCAAAAATAATATGGCTCAAGCAGAATCGCAGGTTGTACAATCGAAATATGAATATATTTTCAGAGTGAAAATTCTGGAATTACTGAAATGAAAAATGATTATTGGGTTGTTTGATAACCGGTTAATTAATAAGCCAATAACAAAAACCGTAACTTGAAACAAAAAACAAAAAGATTAAAATGAACGCAGACAATATTAAATCGCAAATGCGTAAAGGCTATCTGGAATATTGCATTTTGCTAATACTCCGCAAGAAGTCTGCTTACACTTCGGATATCATAGCCGAACTTAAAGACGCAAAACTGATTGTGGTGGAAGGGACACTTTATCCTTTGCTCACGAGGCTTAAAAACAGCGAATTGCTGGATTATCGCTGGGAGGAATCAACACAGGGACCCCCACGCAAATACTATGAAATGACCGAAAAAGGTGCTGAATTCCTGACAGAACTAGAAAGTGCCTGGGAAGAAATAAATGATGTAGTAAGTAAAATAAAGACCTCTCCGCAATCTCCGGAAAATGCAGCATAAATAACTATTTCAAAATCGCAGTATTTAACACCAACATTCTCTTTGCCCTTTTGTGGATAAAGAATAAAAATAAAAAGTTATGAAAAAGACATTAACAGTAAACCTGAATAGCATCGTTTTTCACATCGACGACGATGCATACGATATGCTTCAACGCTATCTTCACGAAATAGCCGAACATTTTCAGTCGGAAGATGAAAAGAAAGAAATTATGGCTGATATCGAGGCCCGAATTGCTGAACTTTTTACTGAAAAACTTCAGAAAAATAAAAATGTGGTAACGCTTTCGGATGTGGAAGAAATAATCGAAATAATGGGTAACCCAAGTCAATACACCGATGAAGAAGAAGAAACACCCAAATCCTCTAAAAACGATAAGAAACACAACAATTCCCGCCGTTTCTATCGCGACCCTGATGGTGCGATTCTCGGGGGTGTTGCAGGTGGTTTGGCTGCATATTTTAATTTGGATGTGACCTGGATAAGAATTATACTTGTTTTACTCGTGTTTATGAGTGTTAGCTTTATCATCCCGATATATATTGTGGTTTGGTTTGTAGCACCTGCAGCAATCACAGCATCGCAACGACTAGAAATGCAGGGCGAAGATGTGACTGTTGAAAACATTAAAACAGAGATAAACAATGTAAAAAACTACATGGAAAGTGAGAAATTTCGCAATTCAGCTTCTACAGCAGGACAGAAAATAGGTCGAATTTTAGCTTTGCTTTTAAAAATATTTTTCGGATTTATAGGTGCAATACTTGGTCTCGCAGGAATTATCGTGATTGGAGCTTTGATATTTGCTCTGTTTATGATAATCTTTGAACCTGCAGTATTTAATGGCTTTGCTCCCGACATTATTTCGAACTGGGCGGTATTCTCCCCTGAAAAAATGATATTACTGGCTGTTTCACTTATTTTACTCATTGGCTGTCCTATTTTTCTTTTTGTCTTTTGGGCTATCCGACTTATTTCAGGTCGTTATCGCAATCGTTCTGGTCATACAGCATCATGGGTGGTGTTAATATTATGGTTAGCAGGACTTTTTATGTTTTATAGTATTGGAGCAAACTCATTCATTCGTTTGCATAAACATGATGGTAGTGGTTTTTCACTCAATTTCAGCGATGATGACAAGCCATATAAAGATGAGGTAAGAGATTGTAAAGCTTTCCAAGCTGTTGAAATATCCGGTAACATCGAACTTATATTGACAAAAGATTCTGTACAGAAAGTAACCGTTTCAAGTCCCGACGATTTCATTTCGAAAGTGGAGACAAAAGTGGAAAATGGAGTTTTACACGTTTATTCTCATGGGATTTTAGTTAATCGAAGCATAAAAGTGACTATTTCTTCGGATTCAATCAAAAACATTACAGCCAAAGGTGCCTGTAAAATAAGTTCCGATTATCAGTATGCGATTTCAGATTTAAAAATAGAATTGCTGGGTGCAAGTGAAGCCGATCTGGAAGTGAAAGTTGCAGGCTTGCTTGATCTTGACACCAAGGGGGCTTCGAAAGTAGACTTGAAAGGCACTTGTGACAAACTGAAAATCAACGGTGTAGGTGCTAGCGAGATTGAGGCTACCGATTTAATTGCCAAAGATGCAGATATACATGTTAGCGGAGCAACTCATGCAAATGTGTATGCCACTGAAAATCTGAATGCTGAAGCTTATGGCGCAAGCGATATTGATTGCAAAGGTCATCCAAAAAAAGTAAAGAAAACCGACCATGTTAGCTCAAGTATCAATATAGAATAACATTAACTTTTAATTTTAGAATCCTGTTGTGCATAAATGCAACAGGATTTTTTTTATTATTTAGTCGTAGATATCCAAAGAATATGTATTTTTGTGGTTATTAAAGCTATTGCTTTTAATTTTATTAAGCTGAATTATGCAAAAAATTATTTTCTCACTTTTTGTTAGCATTACGTTGATTGTTAGTCTATCAGGTTGCAGCGACATAGATTCAAAATCATATATCAATAAAACAGTAGTACTTGACAAACCAGGAAGTTTAGCTAATGCACTTTTTCTAACTAATCTGGCAGGAATCAACACATTGAAAATAAGCGGAAAAATGGACTGTCGAGATTTCAAAACCATACGCGATCATATGACAGAGCTTTTGGAACTTGATTTATCAAATGTTACCATCGAATACTATAAAGGTTATGAAGGTACAGGAGGAGCTGAAATCTACGAATATTATGCCAATACACTACCCATATATGCGTTTTATAATTCACTGAAAGTTAGTAGCCTGACTTCTTTGAATAAAATAACTCTCCCTCAAAACTTGAAATCAATAGGATCATCGGCTTTTACAGGTTGTACCGGACTTACTCTTGTAGATTTTCCTGCCGACCTTAAAAATATTGGTGACCGAAGTTTCGCCCGGTGTTCTGCTCTTTCAAATACGCTGACAATTCCTTCAAAAGTTGATTCCATAGGTTATTCAGCTTTTGCTTTCTGCACAGCACTTACAGCCTTACAATTATCAGATTCACTTTTGTTTATAGGTGAATCGGCTTTTAATGGGTGTTCCGCACTATCCGGAACATTAAATCTTCCATCAAAATTAATTACAATTGAAGACTATGCTTTTGCAAATTGTTCTGGTTTAACCGCCGTTAATATTCCTGCATCAGTTACCTCTTTTCTGGACTATAATGCTTATCCTGTCTTTCAAAATTGTGTTTGTCCGATAAATGTCGCAACAGATAATCTTAATCTTTCAAGCGTAGATGGTGTTTTATTTGATTATTCACAATCAACAATAATATATTTTCCCCCTTCAAAAACAGGTAATTACGACATTCCTGTAAGTGTATCATCGATTGGTTACGGGGCTTTTTCGAATTGTAAAAATTTGACTTCACTTACAATCCCTGCCTCAATAATTGCAATTGGTGACTATGCATTCTACAATTGCAGTGGACTGACCGGAACTTTCAGCATACCAAATTCAGTTTTTGCGATCGGATTATATGCTTTCGACGGTTGTAACAAGATAACAGAGTTCAATGTTACAAGCGATAACATAAATTTTTGCAGCGTTAATGGTGTTATTTTCAGTATTCCTCAAACTCCTAATTCACCGGACGACAATACTCCACAAGTTTCTTCACTGGTTCAATTTCCAGCTGCAAAATCAGGCACATACGAAATCCCTTCAACAGTTAATCATTTAACTAACACATACCCTGTAGAATCTATATCTCCGGGTGCTTTTATCGATTGTACTTTGCTTACTTCGGTTAGCATTCCAGCTTCTGTTAATTCAATTGGCAATCGTGCATTTATGAATTGTACAAATTTAAATCAGATACGTTCAAATTCAACAACACCAGATATATTAATCAATAATGACTTTAGAAAAACAATTTCTTATTCGGTTTTTGATAATATAAACAAGAAAAATTGTATGCTATTAGTTCCTATCGGTTCAGAAGGTACCTACAGAAATTCTGGCCAATGGTCAGATTTCAGAAATATAAGTGGAATTTTTTAGTACATGACAAAAATTATATAGCGATATAATTATTTGATTATCAGTAAAATAGTTATCATTTTATTTGGTAAAGACCTTGAAATTTTGTATCTTTATAGCTGATTCTCAGTTAGTTATAATGAAAACAAAAGATTCCAAGGTCTCACACAAAAGTAGTGAATTAACCTCAGTTTTGGTTGAACACTTCGGAAAAAGTTTAAACTTAGCCCGAATAAAGTTCATGAGCTTGTTTATTTGCGCTCTTTGCAAGGTTCAAGTCGTATGTTTTGAAAAGCTTGCCAGTGGCTTTGAAAATAGCTGTGGCAGCGACTCTTCTCTGCGACGAATACAGCGGTTTATGGCTGATTACAATCTAGACAAAGACTTGATAGCAAGATTGATATTTGCACTTTTGCCACACGAACCACCGTACTCGATTGCTATCGACAGAACGAATTGGAAGTTTGGACAAACAAATATCAATATCTTGGTATTAGCCATTGTTTATAAAGGAGTTGCTTTTCCTATTTTATTCAAATTAATGCCTAAACGAGGCAATTCTCATACAACAGAGAGAATTCAAATCGTAAATCATTACATTCGATTGTTTGGAAAACAAACCATCCAATACTTGGTAGCAGACCGAGAATTTGTTGGTGAACATTGGATTGATTATCTGAACTTTAACCGAATTGAATATCACATTCGTATTCGAGATAATTTCTGGGTTTTGAATCCTAAAACAGGTAAACAGTTTAAAGCAACATGGCTCTTTAGTGATTTAAAATTGAATGAAACAAGATTTTTACACTCGATTTATTATGTCAATAATCAGTTGT
>CAIKVR010000081.1 GCA_903830915.1 uncultured Bacteroidales bacterium | reverse complement strand
TTGACATATCTCTATGATTACGGAATAATCTTTAAAGATACTTATTTTCAATGAATTACCCAAATGTTTTCACACTTATTTTATTGATTATCAGGTATTTGTTTTAATTTATAACGAACTATTGCTATTAATGATAGTAAAAATATTGCACCTGTAGGTTGGCATGTTGCCACTGATACTGACTGGGCTACACTTGTTGAGTATTTGGGTGGTGAAGGTACAGCGGGTGCAAAACTAAAAGAAAAAGGTATTTTACATTGGTCGGGTACAAGTACAGATGTAATCAATGAAAGTGGTTTTACAGCCTTGCCGGGAGGCTATCGTAGTCCAAGTGGTTCCTTTGGTGAAATTGGTGATTTTGGATATTGGTGGACTGCAACTGAATATAATTCTAACAATGTTCGCTATTGGTATATGACTTCAAACAACACATACGTTCATAAGGATTATAATACAAAATTGTATGGACGATCAGTCCGTTGTGTAAAAGATTAGCATCTATAGTTTTTAATACTAATTGAAATACAGGTCTTTCATAATATTCCTAATCCTATCGCTGCTTTCTTTGGGGTTTTTCCTTGCCGATTTGGTTTGGGGAAGTATCCACATTTCAATAAGTGAAATATTTTCAGTTTTTTTTGGGAAAGGTGATTCCGGAATCAACTCGGAAATATTACTGAACTTCCGTTTACCCAAAGCAATTACAGCTGTGTTGGCAGGTGCCTCATTGTCTGTTGCCGGACTGATGATGCAGACACTTTTTCGTAATTCGCTCGCCGATCCCTATATTTTGGGCGTAAGTTCTGGTGCCAGTCTTGGAGTGGCATTGGTTATGATGGCAGCTTCGGTACTACCTATAGCATTTGTAAGCAGCGGTTGGGCGTTGATAGTGGCTGCTATTATTGGGGCTTCGATAGTTCTGGCTTTGGTGGTAGGTGTTTCGTTTCGGGTACAAAATGCGGTTTCGTTGCTGATAGTCGGGTTGATGTTTGGAACTATTGCCGGATCGATTGTGAGTGTACTGCAAAATTTCAGTAATCCTGATGCTATAAAGTTATTCGTGATGTGGACGTTCGGAAGTCTGAGTGCCGTTACATGGACGTATATGCAAGTATTACTGCCCGTTTCATTACTTGGAATAGGTCTGGCATTTTTTCTGCAGAAAAGATTGGATGGCCTTTTGCTTGGCGAGAACTACGCACGTAGTTTAGGTATTTCAATTGTTGGAACCCGCTTTCTAATTGTTATTGCAACCGGTTTACTGGCTGGAGGTATCACTGCTTTTACCGGGCCAATTGCATTTGTAGGAGTCGCTATTCCGCATATCGCCCGTGGAATTTTCAGAACGTCGAGTCATAAAATTTTGATGCCGGCATCAGTACTCTGTGGAGCATCATTAATATTATTTTGCGATATTATTTCGCAAATTCCCGCTTATACTTTGCCAATAAATACCATTAGTGCATTGTTTGGAGCACCTATAATTATCTGGATAATTTTGAAAAAACGTTAATAGAGACGCAAATTGTGCGTCTCTACATAAAACATGTCAATTCTAACCACACACAAGCTTTCAATCGGTTATTCCAAAAAAGGAAAAACCGACGTGATTCAGTCTGCACTCAATCTTGAATTAAAGGCAGGTGAGTTGGTATGTATGATTGGGCCCAATGGTACCGGAAAGTCAACACTTTTGCGAACACTGACCGGATTGCAAAAGCCCCTGTCAGGAAAAACTTTTATCGACGGAAAAGAATTATCAAGGTTGAAACAAAGAGAAAAAGCAATGCTCATTTCATTGGTTCTGACTGACCGGATAGAAATTGAAAATGCAACTGTTTACAATATCGTTTCGCTGGGTCGGCATCCACATAGCGACTGGTGGGGAAACATTACTGATAATGAAGATAAAATAATTCACGAAGCCATTGAGATGGTTCATTTGAAGCATAAAATGAATCAAAACATCAACGAATTGTCGGATGGCGAGCGGCAACGGGTAATGATAGCAAAGGCTTTGGCACAGGATACCCCGATTATCATGCTCGATGAACCTACTGCCCATCTCGATTTACCAAATCGCGTGGAAATTATGCTTTTATTGCATAGGTTGGCTCACAAAACCGATAAAGCGATTTTACTCTCAACACACGAACTCGATTTGGCACTTCAGGCTGCCGACCGAATCTGGCTTATCAGTGTAGAGCGCGGAGTTGAATTTGGAGTACCTGAAGATTTGGTGTTTAACGGTAGCTTCAATCATGCGTTTGAAAGTAAATCTTATTTTTTTAATGCCGACAACGGAAATTTCTCACTTAATTATCCTATGACCCGTAAAGTTTGGGTTTCAGGTCACAAAACGCGCATGTATTGGACTCTGCGAGCTTTGGCTCGTGCTGGTTATATGGTTGTTGAAGATGCAGACACAAAAATTAGTGTCACTGAAGATGGTTGGGAGTTAAAGGAAAAGGAAATTTCAACGGTAGAGGATTTACTTCATGAATTGAACATACTTTTTTCAGACCAGAAATAATCAACATTACATACTCCTTATTTCTTTAATTGGTAACTACTCAATACTAAAAAAAGGATCAATAGTTATTTGCCACGGCAAGTATTGCCAGGAAAGGATTTTGATTGTTCTTTTTCCTGACTTTGACAATGCGCCACCCTAAAAAGTTTTCCAGAAGTTTTCTTCAAATAATTTCTCAATAGACTTCTGCTTTGAAGTTAGGATCATTGTTTTTGTCATGGTATTTCCACTAACAGGCATATTGATTTTTAAAGTTGTTACTGTTTTTGCAATACTTAATACTTTATCGACACTCATTTCGATATTAGAGAGCTTCAATATTCTTTCGAGTTCTTTGTAAACTTTGTAGGCCACAAAACATATACAAACGTGGGCATCTATTCTTTTGGGAGTAAAGTGGAACATCGGTCGCATATCAAGTGTTCCTTTGGTTGCTCGATATGCTCTTTCAATTATCCAGAACCCTCTGTATTGTTCGAAACTTCGGCTGCTGGAAGTATTGTATTAGTAATGTATCCTTTTTAACCATCTCATTTTTCGTCATCCCTTATCTTATCCTGGTTTATTGAGACTTTCACATTATCAGCTATTTCCAGAAATTTATTGTAGCCCCGCTTATTGATGTTTTCCTTGTTGATACTTCCGCTTTTGTATGCTTTTCTTAAGCGTTCTATGCCCTTTTCTCTATTGTATCTGTCTTTCTTTGCTCTACTTTGCGAATAGCCACAATTAATCTGGCATCGCCTTTGTTTATTTCATCAAATTCGCCATCTTTCTTTGCTAATGTCAATATCCATTGTTTTATATTTTCTTCCTCATTTTTTATTCTTGCCCCTTCAATATATTTGTAACCGCCTGATTCGAGCATGGCAATGTTTTTCGGTTCATTAGACCAGAATCGGCTACAACTATAAACTCTTCCAGAGCAAAGCGTTGAACAAAATCCTCCACTATTGGGAGCATTGTCCTACCTTCGTATTGAGAACCATTGAACACTGAGTACGAAAGCGGATAGCCAGCCTTAATTACCAACAATCCCAGAACCACCTGCGGCTGGTTATGTTTACCTTCTTCAGAAACCTTGGACTCCCGTAACCCATCGCCAGTATCCGTTTCAAAATAAAGGGTAGTTACATCATAAAACATCAATCCGATTTTTCCACCCAAAATCTTTTTGGTATGTTCAACGCTTATTTTTTGTATCAACTCCTGTTGGGTGTTGTACAGTTTATCTAGATAACGGTAAATCCAGTATAATTGAACATCTTCATCAAAATGAGACTTCAGGTAATTTACTGTTGCCAATTTGCTCATCGGCTGGCTTAAACGAGCGATGACCAATTGTTTTAACATCTCATCTTCTATTGCATCAAATCATACAATCTTAAACACTTGATTCAGTATTAGCTGAGTTCCATTAATCAAAACGTTCTCAACATTGGACAACAAGTATTCAATAATCTGTTTTTCTTCTAATTCTTTTTCGTGAATTTCAAAAATATCACGATTACCACTACAAGATTCAATACAACGAAAGCCCTCGAGACACAAAGATTCTAACTCTGTTTGGTCATTAACTACACCAATAGTATGAATCTCGCGATAAACACCACCGTGTTTATCAACTACAACCACATTGGTTGTTCCTGAACGATTTTTCTTTTTGCATATAAACATATGCAAAAATACAACTTTTTTGGACTTGCACCACCCAAATGAGTGGTGCAAAATTGGTATTTGTCAAGTATTCAGGACTTTGAAAAATAAGGCTTCAAAATATGGAATCACTTACATACTGCCTACTGCCACTGCCTACTTCTTCACAATTCCCGTATATCCTTTCTCTGTACGAACAAGTTCAAAAATTCGCTCAGGCTTCAGATCTTCTTCATCCCGATGCGAAACATAAATAATGGCAACCTGTTTTTCGGCAGCAATGGCGTTTACCATGTCGATAAAAAGCCGACTGTTTTCATCGTCCAGTTCTATGGTTGGTTCGTCAAGAATGAGTAGCGGCGGATGTTTCACCATGGCACGTGCTACCATCACCATGCGTTGCTGACCAATGGAAAGGCTCTGAAACGATTTGTGGTGAAAGGTTGGTCCGAGCATTTCAATCCATGCTTTAGCCATGTCTTTCTGCAAATCACTGGGTATGACATATAAACCCACAGAGTCCATTAAGCCGGAAATAATCATATTCTCCACTGAATCGTCGCGGGTAAATTGATTAATCATGGAGGGTGTGAAGTAACCAATCTGCCTTTTGATATCCCAGATGGTTTCGCCCGAACCTTTTTTTCGTCCGAAAAGTATCATATCCTGCCCGTAAGCTTTAGGGTTGTCGCCGCTAATCATGGTGATAAGCGTACTTTTCCCCGAACCGTTTGGTCCGACCAGTTGCCAGAATTCGCCTTTGCGGATTTCCCAGTTCACTTTATCCAGCACTTCTTTTTCGCCATAATGTACCGAGACTAAATTCAGTTGAATCAAAGGGTCAACAACCACATGATTGTCGGCATATTGGTTGGGTAAAGCAAATTGATGAGGTGCATTTTCCTTATTTTTGTCTGCTTTTAAAAAATCCGCGGTAGTTTGTTCGTTGATTATTTCATTCCGATCATTGACCGAGAGAATCGTATCAATGCAAGGTAATACATCCCTTTTACGGAAATAGAGTTGAATCAGAACGGTTGTCTCCGAAAGTTCAGTAAGCGATTGGTTTATGGCATGTTGTGTTTCTTTATCTATATTGCTGTACACATCGTCAAGTATAATAAAGTCGGGCTTTTGAGTAATGAGGTAAGAGAGAAGTGCCTTCTTTTGTTGTCCGCTCGACATGGACTCCAGACTTTTATTTTCTGCAGTTTGAATCACAAACCTGTCGTGGCGCAGTTCTTCATCAATCAGCTTTTCGATGGTGATGGTTGAATGAAGCGCACCTTTCAACGTGCTTAAATCGATATAATGTTGCAGAAACTGATTATCGGTTATCAGTTTGATAATTTTCCTTTTATCGGAAGTATTAGACAGATAAAGTCCTATGTTGGGCAATTTTCTCATTTACTTATTTTTTGCGCTCAAAGTTTACAAACTGAAGATTCTCTTTCAATCGTTTATCAGCCATAAAACATATTTTTTTTGCTTTTACATGTTTTGGTGTACATGCTTCAGGCGATTCAAATCCGTCACTTGTTGCAGATAGGGTAAAGCGGCCTAAATCGTCGAGTCGGATACTATAACCTTTATGCAGATAATCTTCCATAACATCTACCAACGCAATAAGAGTCGCTCGCACATCTGTTTCAGTCAATGTACAACGATCCGATATTTCAGTAGCTAACTGTCGTGTACTAATTTCCCCGGATCGTACAGGAATTGCATAAAACTTGGCTTCTTTTTCACCAACTCCACTACGTTTTGTTTTTACTATGTATTTGAATGCCATGGTCTTTATTAGTATTTAATTAAATCAAAACAAGTGATTTTCTCAAAGTAAAAAGTAAGTTCTGAAAATAGTCTTGAGTAATTTATATTATGATGTACATCTCTTTGAAAAATAGATGTACATATATCAGCCATAGAGATGTACATCTTTATGATACAAAGATGTACATTTATTTTGGAAAATGAAAGGAAGTTTTTATAAATAATCCCTGAAGTTATTAAAACTTGATTAGTAATTTTTTACAAAGTAGTAAAGTTCTTTATTTTTAGCTGTTTAATACTTCTGAATAAACAATTTCTTATGCAGGTTGTTTGAAAAGTTGTGTTTATCACTGAATGAATAAAACAAACAATACACTTATTAAAAATGATTGTAAAATCGAGAATGCGTGGCTTTATCAGCCTTACTGCTCACCCTACCGGTTGTGAGCTAAATGTGCGGAAGCAAATTGACTACGTAACATCAAAAGGAAAAATTGAAGGACCTAAAAAGGTACTGGTAATCGGAGCTTCAACCGGTTTCGGATTGTCATCGCGCATTACAAGTGCCTTTGCCTCGGATGCAGCCACAATTGGTGTTTTTTTTGAAAAAGAACCTCTGCCCGAAAAAACTGCTTCGCCCGGTTGGTATAATACGGCAGCATTCAGCAAAGCAGCTCATGCAGCCGGCCTGTATGCCAAAAGCATTAATGGTGATGCATTTTCAGACGAAAT
>CAIKVR010000080.1 GCA_903830915.1 uncultured Bacteroidales bacterium | reverse complement strand
TATATAATTCAATATATCAGATACTTATAACTTGTATAATACCTAATGATATTGAATTTAGAAAAAGCATTAATATTCTGCATCTTCGCTCTTGGTTTTTGTCTCTAATGTCTTAAATTTCTGTTTATTTATTCATAACTTTTCCATTAATTTAATCTAAGATTAAAAATATTGTCTGTAACTGCAAAAAATACTACTTAAAGTTGAATATTTCAAATGAATTGTATAACTTTGTGAATGATATGAAAAAGTAACGAAATCACACCAAAAAGGATTGCTTTTTTGGGAGATTGTAAATTAAATCGATGGATTACTTTTAATGAAGCAGTTATACACCCTGATATTCATTCTTTCCTTTACGAGTAGCCTTTTTGCACAGCAAATCTCCGTAAAATCATTCCAAAAACGGGAAACGGATTTGGATGCCCGTGTGTATAATCCCAAAAAAGATCAAAACGGCGATGTGTGTGCTATCATCAAAGTGGTAACTACTCAGACCGGTTTCACCTGGGATCCGGATGGATTGGGTATTATGGCAGCCGTAGCCAAAGTAGGTGAATACTGGCTATATGTGCCTTATGGAGCAAAACGCTTGAGCATTCACCATCCCAAACTAGGCATTCTGCGCGATTATATCTATCCACTTCCTATCGAAAAGGCAACCGTTTATGAAATGGTGCTGACTACAGGAAAAGTAACCACCAAGGTGGAAGAAGCCGAAATTGAAAGTCAATGGCTCATTATCAATTCCGAACCATCTGATGCCGTTGTGTATATCAATAATCAGGCTGTGGGAAAAACGCCCTATCAGAATGAATTACCGATAGGGAAATATACCTGGAGGATTCAAAAAGACTTATATATTAACCAAGCAGGTGCAGTGGAATTAGTAGCAGGTGGCGAAAAACAACGCATTGATGTAAACTTAAAACTTAATTTCGGAAATTTAGATATCACTTCGTTGCCCGAAAGTGGTGCTAGCATTAAACTTAACGGAATACCCACGGGGCAGAAAACTCCTTGTAAACTGGAGAATATCCCGCTTGGTGAACATACAATTTCTGTAAACCTTGATATGTACGAACCTGCTTCACAGAGATTTTCATTAGCAGTAGGCGAAACAAAGCCAATTGTGTTCAATCTGAATCCGATATTTGGGAAAGTGAATGTGACTGCTGATTCGTTGGCAGATATTTATGTGAACGGACAATTTAAGGCCAAAGACAACTGGCAGGGTAGGCTGACGCAGGGTGTGTACACTTTCGAAGCCAAAAAGGAAAAGTACACTTCGGATATTCAAAAGAAAACACTGATTATAGGTGATTCGTTAAACGTTATTCTGCACCCCACACCCCGTTATGGCGTTTTGAAAGTGATAACTAAACCCATCGATGCAGCTATAGTAATTGATGGTAAAAATATGGGGCTATCACCAATTACACTCAAAAACATACTTATGGGTGAATATAATGTGGAATTATCGAAAACAGGATTTTTATCAGTTATAGAAAAAGCCACTGTTACCGAGGGACAAACAACTACCATAAACACAAAATTAAACACCGAACGTAGTGTAACAATTAATTCTGTTCCATCGGAGGCAGATTTGTATATTGACAACCGAAAAATTGGAAAAACTCCTTTTACCGGTGCATTAATTTCAGGAAATCACAATATTCGAATTGAAGTATTCGATTTAAAAACAGAAAAAACTATTACGGTTCCACAAACCGGAGGTGAAACAACTTTTGAATTAACAATCTCTAAGCAAACATCGTCCAAAGATGATAGTTCGGGAAATAAACAACCTGCTTCAAATCAACTTAATTTATCAAATCCGGTTACAAATCAACCACTTACCAAACCAGTAATAACCGAAAAATCTGTAAAACAAACCAATGTATTCTTTCTTGCCGGAATTTCTTATCCGATAATAAAAACATCGAATGGAGGTATTGCTGCAAGTGGTCTGGGTTATAATTTAAAAATCGGAATGGCTAAAACACTGGGAGTTTATGCAGGTATTACTTCAAATCTGTCACAAGCCACAATTGATTATACAGTTGAAACCTTACCTTCAATATATTATTCTAAATCGGTTTCAAAATCAGCTTTTAACAGGTTTGGAGTTGTTGGAGGATTAGTGTTTAACACTAAACCCTTAGCATTGCATGCCGGTGCTGGCTGGGGATATTATAACCACTATGTTACAACGGATTTATACAACTATACTAATGGTACTTTTGTAAAAACAGCTAATTATAGTGATAAAAATTCATTTTCTGGTTTTGAAACTGATGCAGGAATTATTTTTAAAACAAAACCGGTGGCAATTACATTAGGTGTTTCTTCCATCGAATTCAAGTATGTAGAGTGTAAATTAGGACTTGGTATTGTATTTTAAAGCTAAAATTGCATGAACCAGAACAACCATATTTCGATATTAAATTCCTCGTTGTTTGGAATTAAGAAAGGAATCTTGTTTTTGATTCTTTTTTCAAGTGTTATCTTCTTTTCTTGTCTTACCGAAGATGAACTGGGTGACTTAAAATATCAGCCTGTAATGGTTGGTACAACGGCTATCACTTCCATAACAACCACTTCCGCTGTTTCGGGCGGTAACCTGACATCAAAACAATCACGCAATATTGTTTCACGAGGTATTTGTTGGGCGACAAACCCAAATCCTACCATTACCGGAAATAAAACTACGGATAGTAAGGGATTGGGAACATTTACAAGTACCATTAGCGGATTACTCCCCGGAACAAAATATTATATACGGGCTTATGCTGTTGACAATCTGGAAACAGCGTATGGTAATGAAGTTAGTTTTACTACACTTGCCATGACTTCGCCAACAGTCACTACGACTGTTATTTCAGCCATAACAGCTACAACTGCCACTTCGGGAGGTGTAATAACCAGCAATGGGAATACTGCAATAACAGCTCAGGGAGTTTGCTGGGGTACTACCGATAGTCCAACAATTGCTGGTAGTAAAACATCCGATAGTATAAAATATACTACCTATGCAAGTGCCATAACAGGATTAACCCCCAATACAAAATATTATGTACGGGCTTATGCTACCAATAATGTTGGCACTGCTTATGGCAGCCAGTTAAGTTTTACAACCAATGCGATTGGCTTGCCAGTGCTTACTACCACAGCAGTTTCCGCTATAACAATTACCACAGCCACCGGCGGTGGAAACGTAATAAGCGATGGCGGTTTAACACTAACAGTTCGGGGTATTTGCTGGAGTACCAGTACCGCTCCAACCACAGCATTAACCACCAAAACAACAGATGGAACAGGAACTGGAATATTCGTAAGTTTACTCACAGGCTTAGCTTCCGGAACAAAATATTATGTCCGTGCGTATGCCACCAACAGCATGGGTACAACTTACGGAAATGAAGTGAGCTTTACGACAGCTATACCTATAACTACTCCAATACTTACAACCACTGCAATTTCTAGCATCACAATGACAACTGCCACGGGAGGTGGAAACATAACCAGCGATGGAGGTGCAACCGTAACAGGAAGAGGTATTTGCTGGAGTACAAATACAAGCCCTACTATTGCTGATTCCAAAACAACGAATGGTACTGGGAATGGAATATTTTCAAGTGCAATAACCGGACTAACAGCTGGTACTAAATATTATGTACGGGCTTATGCCACAAATTCAATAGGGACTGCTTATGGAGATGAAGTAAGTTTTACAACATCAGTACCAACAGCTCCAACACTTTCTACCACTGCTATCTCTGCAATAACAACTACTACTGCCTCAGGTGGTGGTAACGTAAGCAGTGATGGTGGAGCAGCCGTGACTGCTCGTGGTATTTGCTGGAGTACAACTACTACTACACCCACAATAGCAAATAGTAAAACTTCTGATGGTACAGGAACTGGGATTTTCACAAGTTCATTGACCGGATTAGTTGAAAGTACTACTTATTATGTTCGGGCTTATGCCACAAACAGTGCAGGTACAGCTTATGGCGATGAAATATATTTTAAAACATTGTTACCGGCTACTGGAACTGTTACTGATATTGAAGGAAATGTATATGATTATCTTACTATTGGTTCTCAGACATGGATGGCTGAAAACCTGAAAACTACCAAATACAACGATGGTACTACTATTCCGCTTGTAACTGATGACACTGCATGGTCAAATCTAAGCACAGGTGCTTATTGTTGGTATAATAATGATGCAGCAACGAACAAAGGTACTTATGGCGCATTGTATAATTGGTATGCTGTAAACACTGCCAAGTTAGCACCTTCGGGCTGGCACGTACCCACCGATGCCGAATGGACAACACTCGAAAGCTATGTAAGTACACATCTTGGCGCTTCTGGTTCTGTAGCAAAAGCATTGGCTGCTAAAACCAACTGGGCTAATTCTTCAGATACAGGTGCAATAGGAAATGATTTAACAGCAAATAACAGTTCCGGTTTTTCTGCCCTTCCTGGTGGCTATCGTGACTACTATGGTCCATTTCGCAAAAAAGGCAACGGTGGCTACTATTGGTGTAGTTCGAGCGAGGGCAGTGCCATGGATAGTTACATAAATAGGTACATGGACAGCTACCTCAGCAACGTAGTCAGGGTCGATGATTTAAAGGTGAATGGGTATTCAGTGCGGTGTATCAGGGATTATTAATTTATTTGTCTATTTGATCCATTATTTCAAGAAGAAAGTGTGTAATTAAAAAAATAACTAAAACCAAGATAGTTTACCGAAATGAAAAAACTCTTCGCTTGCCTGTTTTTTATTGGAATATTGAGCAATCTCTTTGCTCAGCAAATCTCCGTAAAATCGTTTCGTAAATTGGAAACGGATTTGGATGCCCGTGTGTACAATCCAAAGAAAGACCAAAACGGGGATGTGTGTGCTATTATCAAAGTAGTAACTACTCAGACCGGTTTCACCTGGGATCCGGATGGATTGGGAATTATGGCAGCCGTAGCCAAAGTGGGTGAATACTGGTTGTACGTGCCCTACGGAGCAAAACGCTTGAGTATTCACCATCCTCAGTTGGGTATTCTGCGCGATTATATCTACCCACTTCCTATCGAAAAGGCTACCGTTTATGAAATGGTGCTCACCACCGGAAAGGTAACCACCAAAGTGGAAGAAGCCGAAATTGAAAGTCAATGGTTGATAATCAATTCCGAACCTTCGGATGCCGATGTGTATATTAATAATCAGGCAGTGGGAAAAACGCCCTATCAGAATGAATTACCTGTTGGCAAATACAGCTGGAGAATCCAAAAAGACTTATATATTAACGAGGCCGGTGCGGTGGAATTAGTAAAAGGAGGCGATAAACAGCGTATTGACGTAAACTTAAAGCTTAATTTCGGGTATTTAGATATCACTACAATGCCCGAAAGCGGAGCATCCGTTAAGTTGAACGGAATACCAACCGGGCAGAAAACTCCCTGCAAAATTGAAAATATTCCGGTGGGAGAACATACCGTATCGGTGAACCTGGATATGTACGAATCAGCATCACAGCGGTTTTCGTTGGGAGTTGGAGAAACTAAGCCGATTGCGTTCAACCTGAATCCGATATTTGGGAAGGTGAATGTGACTGCTGATTCGTTGGCCGATATTTATGTGAACGGACAATTTAAGGCCAAAGATAACTGGCAGGGTAGGCTGACGCAGGGTGTGTACACCTTCGAAGCCAAAAAGGAAAAGTACACTTCGGATATTCAAAAGAAAACACTGATTATTGGCGATTCGTTAAGTATAGCACTTCACCCCACACCCCGATGTGGTATTTTGAAAATAATTACCAAGCCAATCGATGCAGCTATCGTAATCAATGGTAAAAATGTAGGACAGTCGCCAATGACCTTGAAAAACATACTTATTGGAGAATATGAAGTTGATTTAATGAAACAGGGATACTTATCAACTTTAGAGAAAGTTACCGTAACCGAAGGACAAACAACCACCCTAAACATGAAATTAAACACTGCACGAAGTGTAACCATTGATTCAGATCCAACAGATGCCGATCTTTATATCGATAACCGGAAAGTTGGAAAAACACCTTTTACGGGAACTTTAATTTCAGGGAATCATGACATCCGGGTTGAACTTTATGAATTAAAAACGGAGAAAACTATTTCTGTTCCTCAGTCGGGAGGTGAAACTAATTTTGAACTGAAAATCAAAGCACCTGAACCTATAAAAGAAGAAACAACTGAAACTAAAAAAGAAACAATACCGGAAAATAAACAACCTGCTTCCAATAATCTAAAATCATTGAGCCCCGATACAGCTCCTTACCTGATGAACGCTTCAAAACCGGGTAAACCCAAGAAACCGACGAATGGATTTCTTATTGCCGAAATAGCCTATCCATTAATTAAAGGCTCCGATGGAAGTATAGCAGGTAATAGCTTGTGTTATAATTTTAAATTTGGTGTAGCCCGAAATGTCGGTTTTTATGCCGGAGTCACTACCAATTTTAATTATGCAGATATCGCCACAAGTATTATTGTGACTACAACTAACTACACTGGCAATAACTTCCCCGATACTTATTATTCTAAATCAATTTCCAAATCGTCCTATAACCGCCTGGGAGTGGTTGGGGGGTTGATGTTTAATTCAAAACCTTTTGCATTTTATGCCGGTGCAGGTTATGGGTATTATAATCATTATGTTACAACGGATTTATATACTTATAGCAACGATAGTTTTGCAGGAACAGTTAATTATGGAGATAAAAATTCATACACGGGCATTGAAACCGAAGTAGGATTCGTATTCAAATCAAGACCAATGGCGTTTTCATTGGGCATAACTTCTATCGACTTCAAGTATGGAGAGTGTAAACTGGGACTTGGAATAGTGTTTTAACGATAACTAATTATGGATAATACTCATTTTTCAATATTAAATTCCCCTTTGTTTGGAATAAAGAAAGGAATGTTGTTTCTGATACTTTTATCAAGTGTTTTCTTTTTCTCCTGTGTTACCGAAGACGAATTGGGTGAACTGGGTTATATACCGGTTACGGTAGTAACAACGGATGTTAGTTCCATTACTATCAATTCGGCAGTCACGGGTGGAACCCTGACATCAAAGCAGGCACGTAACATTATAGCACGCGGTGTTTGCTGGGCTACAACTCCCAACCCAACCTTAACAGGCAACAAAAATGTGGAAAGCAAGGGATTGGGAAAATTTTCAAGCACTATTACCGGATTGCTTCCCGGAACTGTTTATTATGTACGGGCGTATGCGGTTAATAACCTCGAGACAGCTTATGGAAACGAAATAAGTTTCAGAACTGTTGCAATCATTGCTCCGGTTGTAACTACCACGGCTATAACTGCCATTTCTCAAACCTCAGCTACTTCGGGTGGAGTTGTTACAAACTTTGGAAATGGAACTATCACCGCGCAAGGAGTTTGCTGGAGCACCACCGAAAATCCAACCATTGCGGGCAGTAAAACAACGGATAGCATAAAATACACTACCTACGCAAGTGCAATAAAAGGACTTGCGCCCAATACCAAATACTATGTTAGGGCGTATGCTACCAACAGTGCAGCCACGGGATACGGCAGCCAGCTAAGCTTTACAACCAGTGCGCTCGGTGTACCTACCCTTACTACCACAGCTATTTCGGCAATTACTACAAGTTCAGCCACATCGGGCGGAAATGTAACCAGCGATGGAGGAGCAACCGTAACAATACGTGGAGTGTGCTGGAGTACCTCGCCGACTCCTGTTATTACTAATTCAATGGCCAACAATGGAGCAGGAACAGGTGTTTTTGTAAGTCCATTAACTCTACTTGCACCCAACACCAAATATTATGTACGTGCGTTTGCAACCAACAGTATTGGTACAGCGTATGGAAATGAAGTGAGTTTTACTACAGTTCCACTAACAGCACCAATTCTCAGCACCACAGCCCTGACATCTATCACAACTACTACTGCAACCGGTGGTGGAAATATCACCAGCGATGGAGGAACAACCATAACAGTACGTGGTGTATGCTGGAGTACAAATACTTCGCCCACAATTGGCGATAGCAAAACAACCGATGGTTCGGGCACAGGAATCTTTACAAGTGCATTGACAGCTTTAACCCCGAGCACAAAATATTATGTACGGGCGTATGCCACCAACAGTGTGGGTACTTCGTATGGTGATGAAGTAAGTTTTACAACAGCAACTCCGATAACTGCGCCAGTACTTTCTACATCAACAGTATTTTTAATCACCATCAACTCTGCCAACAGTGGAGGTAATATAACCAGCGATGGTGGTGCAACTGTAACAGCACGTGGTGTGTGCTGGAGTACCAATACAAGCCCAACTATTACTGATTCCAAAACAACAGATGGTTCAGGAAGTGGAGCATTTGCAAGTGCATTGACCGGCTTAAATTCAAGTACAACCTATTACGTTCGGGCGTATGCTACTAATAACATAGGCACTTCGTATGGAAATGAACTGAGCTTTACAACCGCTGTCAACACAAATCTTTTGACCAATCCGGGTTTTGAAACCTGGTCGGCTGGAGTTCCTACAGGCTGGACGTTGACTACCACATCGGGTGGTACAGTTACACAAAGCACAATCACACCTACCGGAACCGGAAATTCGTTCCAAATTTTAAATCCGGCAACTACTTATTCAATAAGTCAGCTTGTTGTACCACCGGCGGGAGCTGCTACTTTTGATACAAACAAAACCTACAAAATATCACTAAAATACCTTGTAAAAGCGGGAGATGGAACAGATGCCCGTGTGTGGTGCAGTTTTGTTAGCAGTGTTGTGGGTGTTACACCGTTGGTTTATTCTTCAGTTCCTACCACACATACTGATTCTGTTATTTTATTCAATTCATTACATGGCCCGGGTGGAAGTATAAACCCTGCTGTAGGCGTTCTGGGAAATGATTACAATGGATATTTACTGGATAATCGCACATCAGGTGTTTGGCATACCTACAGTTGTCTGTTTAAATTTCCTTCCGGAATCCCGCAGTTTAGTTTTATGGTCAGAGCCTATTATGGATCTTCGGTAATTTGGGACGATTTGTATTTTGGTGAATACGATGGCGTATCGCCTACTCCCGCATTTATGGGAACAAGTCCTGTTTCAGCAATAACATCAAACACGGCAACATCAGGTGGTTATTTTATAACTGATGGAGGTGCAACTGTCACTTCACGAGGGGTTTGTTGGAGCACTTCCACTGTTCCTACCATTGCAAATTCAAAGACAGATGATGGAACGGGAACCGATACCTTCATAAGTTCAATTACCGGACTTACCGCCAGCACAACCTATCATGTGAGGGCATATGCTAGCAACAGTGTGGGCACATGCTATGGCGATGACCAGGTATTGATTACTAAAGCAGCCATTGCACCGGTTCTTACAACTTCAACTATTTCTTCCATTACTACCACAACAGCAGGAAGTGGCGGAAATATAAGTAGTGATGGTGGTGCTACGATAACAGCACGAGGGGTTTGCTGGAGTACCACTGCAGGTCCAACCATTGCTAATTCAAAAACAACGGATGGTACAGGAGCAGGAACGTTTACAAGTGCTATTACCGGGTTAAATCCAACGACTTATTATTATGTAAGGGCGTATGCCACCAATAGTGCAGGAACTTCCTATGGAGCAGAAGTTACCTTTACATCAGCCACACCCGTAACAATTCCAACGGTTACAACCACGACGATATCAACTATAACAACCTCATCGGCAAGTACCGGAGGCAATGTAACCGCCGATGGTGCTGGAACAATAACCGCTCGTGGGGTATGCTGGAGTACTTCTTCCGGACCTACTCTTGCCAATAGTTTTACAACCGATGGAACAGGTACAGGTGCATTTAGCAGTTCCATTACCGGATTGGCTGAAGGTACTACCTATTATGTACGGGCGTATGCAACCAACAGTGCTGGTACAGGCTATGGAGCTGAACTTAGTTTCACTTCCAACAGACCAACCGTTGCCGATATAGATGGTAATGTGTATCATACCGTTACCATAGGCACACAAACATGGATGGTGGAAAACCTGAAAACAACTTCCTACCGGGATGGAACACCCATACCAAACGTCACTGATAATACTGCATGGAGTATTTTAACCACCGGGGCCTACTGTGATTATAACAATACTCCAAGCAATAGCAACACTTATGGTAAACTGTATAACTGGTACGCTGCTACCGATGTTCGAAACATTGCTCCCGAAGGATGGCATGTGCCTACTGATGCAGAGTGGACAACACTTACAACATATTTAGGAGGTGAAAGTGTAGCAGGTGGAAAACTAAAAGAAACAGGAACAATACATTGGAGCGACCCCAATACGGGAGCAACGAATGAAACTGGTTTTTCTGCTCTTCCTGGTGGTAGCCGTAACGTCAGCATTGGTACGTTCAGCAACCTAGGCGGGAGCGGCTATTGGTGGACCGCTGCCGAGTACAGTACTAACAACGCTAGGCATAGGGACATGTACAACAGTATCAGCGACGTGGTTCAGGGTAGTAACTATAAGACGAATGGCATGTCTGTCCGTTGTATTAAAGGCGAAGTACTTTCACAACCAACGCTTACTACAACAGCAGCATCTACAATAACAAGTACTAATGCTACTGCCGGTGGAAATGTTAGCAATGATGGAGGAGCTAACGTAACAGCACGGGGTGTTTGTTGGAGTACCAGTTCATCTCCAACAACAGCAAACAGTTTCACCACCAACGGCTCAGGAACAGGTTCATTTAGTAGTTCAATCACAGGATTAACTCCTTCAAGAACTTATTATGTAAGGGCGTATGCTACCAATAGTGTGGGCACTAGTTATGGAAATGAAATTAGTTTTACAACAACAGCTTCGGCAACACTTCCAACACTTTCTACCACAACCATATCAGATATAACAGCAATTACAGCCACTAGTGGTGGAAATATAACAAGCGATGGCGGTGCAACAATAACTGCTCGTGGAGTTTGTTGGAGTACCAGTTCAGGTCCAACCACAGCAAATAGTTATACAACCGATGGTTCAGGCACAGGTAGTTTTACAAGTTCACTAACCAATTTAAGTCCAATAACAACCTATTATGTCCGGGCCTATGCAACTAATAGTGTGGGGACAAGCTATGGATCGGAAGTTACGTTTACAACTGCAACTCCGATAACTGCGCCGGTGCTATCTACTACTGCTATTTCTGCCATAACAACTACTACAGCATCATGCGGTGGAAATGTGTCCAGCGATGGCGGAGCAATAGTAACTTCTCGTGGGGTTTGCTGGAGTACTTCAACAAATCCAACCATTACTAATTCTAAAACCTCTGAAGGTACAGGAACCGGCACGTATACTAGTGCAATAACCGGATTAAATTCAAGTACAACCTATTACGTCCGTGCGTATGCTACAAACAGTGCAGGCACTTCGTATGGTAATGAAGTAAGTTTTATAACTAACACAAAATTATCTTCATGGAATCTAATGGGTGATTTCTCAACAACAAATAATCCCAATGGAGATTGGTCATATGGTAGAAAATGGTCAGCAGCTACAGATAACTTTGACATTTTTACTGTACCGTCTTGGTGGTTTGGGAATACTGGACATGGCGCACCTAATGTTCAACCTAACAGCATGTGGGCAAAAGATAATTCAAATGGACTACCATGTGTAAGATGGACTTGTCCAGAAGCCGGAAATTTTTCATTAACTACAACTTTTACTGGAGGAGATTCGAGAGGAGTAGATGTAATAGTTTACGTTACAAAAAATAGTATAATTCTATTTACTGATATAATTCAAGCAAATAATGCAAAAGTAAGTTATTATTTCAATGATCTTTCTTTTGCAAAGTCAGACCATTTAGATTTCTTAATCAAATGGAATGGTGGCGTAGACTCTGAATATTCCTGGACGAATGTTAAGGCAGTGATTACAACAACACCTCAAGTAACAATACCTACTCTTACAACAACAAGTGCATCGTCAATAACAACTACAACTACCTCCGGTGGTGGAAATGTAACCAGTGATGGCGGTGCAACTATAACAGTACGAGGTGTTTGTTGGAGTACAAGCTCATCTCCAACTACAGCAAATAATAAAACTTCGAATGGAACTGGTACAGGAGCGTTTAGTAGTTCACTTACAGGATTAAATCCCTCAACAACTTATTACATACGAGCTTATGCAACTAACAGTGTTGGTACTTCGTATGGAAATGAAGTAAGCTTCACTACTGCTGCACCTGCCACATTGCCGGTATTAACTACTACAAGTGCATCGACAATAACCTCTACCACAGCCAGTAGCGGTGGAAATGTAAGCAGTGATGGAGGTGCAACAATAACTGCTCGTGGCGTTTGTTGGAGTACGAATGCAAGTGCAAATCCCACTATATCAGACAATAAAACCACTGATGGTACAGGCACAGGAATATTTACAAGTTCTTTAACTGGACTAAACCCTTCAACAACCTATTATGTCCGGGCCTATGCAACTAATAGTGTGGGTACTTCGTATGGAAATGAAATTAGTTTTACGACAACTTCACCAGCAACAGTTCCGGTATTGACAACTACCAGTGTAGCGTCAATTACATCTACTACAGCCGGTAGCGGAGGAAATATCACATCTGATGGTGGTGCAACAGTAACAGTACGTGGTGTATGCTGGAGCACAACTGCAAATCCAACCACAGCAAACAATACTACATCTGATGGTTCGGGTACAGGAACATTTACAAGTTCGATAACAGGATTAGCTGAAGGTACTACTTATTATGTTCGGGCGTATGCCACCAACAGTGCCGGAACGGGATATGGAACTGAAGTAAGTTTTAAAACTACCAGCCCAACCGTGGCCGATATAGATGGTAATGTATATCATACCGTTACCATAGGTACACAAACATGGATGGTGGAAAACCTGAAAACAACTTCCTACCGGGATGGAACACCAATACCATGTATTACTGATGGTTCGAATTGGAGTGCTGGTACGGCTTGGAGTACATTAACAACCGGTGCATATTGTGATTATAACAATACGCCAAGTAATAGTTCCACCTATGGTAAATTGTACAACTGGTATGCAGCCACTGATGTCCGAAACATAGCTCCAACAGGTTGGCATGTTCCAACTGATGCTGAGTGGACAACCTTAACTGATTATTTAGGCGGCTTAGATGTCGCTGGTGGTAAACTTAAAGAAACAGGAACATTACATTGGAGCGACCCCAATACGGGAGCAACTAATGAAACTGGATTTACAGCTTTACCTGGTGGTAACTGTCTTAGCAATGGTGTTTTCAGCAGCGTAGGTAATAGCGGTAACTGGTGGAGTACTATCGAGAATGGTGCGAGTAACGCTTGGTTCAGGTTTCAAAGTAATATACATAGCAACATAGTCAGACTAAACTACGCAAAAACTTATGGTTTTTCAGTCCGTTGTATTAAGGATAATTAATTTGGAAGAAATTGTCTGAATCAGAATAAATAGAATTTCAGAATATGTTGTAGACGGTCATTTATTATTACGGGAATATCAGCGTTTCGTTTTGTTGATTTCATTGTATTGTTGTATTGCACGTAGAGACGGGGCGCGCCCCGTCTCTACAACAGACCCAAAACAACAGACCCAAATTAATTGATTTATACCAACTATGACCACCAAAAAATATCAAAATAAATATCGTATACCATCGGCACGTGCATGGTGGCACGATTATAATGGTGGTTTCTATTTCATTACTATCTGTACGGCAGGTCATAAACCATATTTTGGTCGGATAGAAAATGCGGTAATGTTGAAGAATAAATTGGGTCAATTTGTAGAGGATAATATTCTAAATTTGAATAATCATTATCCATACGTTGAAATACCGTTGCACGTGGTTATGCCTAATCATATTCATTTAATTGTATTTGTAAATGGTGATGGTTTGCACGTAGAGACGGGGCGCGCCCCGTCTCTACAGAAAATGGAACCAATAAATGAAAAAATGCAATTAATATCCCTGCGAAAGGGTTTATTATCTGTTGCAATGGGTGGTTTAAAATCAGCGACAACTAACTTTGCTAATTTAAATACGATTCAATTTGGGTGGCAAACCCGGTTTCACGATCATATAATTCGGAATCAGGAAGAATGTAACCGCATTGCAACGTACATTGAAAATAACCCAGCTAAATGGGAACTGGATAAATTTTTCAGGAACGATTAATATTGGATGTTTGTCATTTTGCACGTAAAGACGGGGCGCGCCCCGTCTTTACAACCAAATACACAAATATATTAAAATAAAATCACATATTACCAATTAGATATTTACGATTATGAAAACTATCAAATACCTTTTCAGCCAGATTATAGCAATAGTTTTTTTGTTTATGCTATCACTAAATGCTTATGCACTCGATTATACCATCAGTTTCACAGGGTCGAAAGCAAGTAGCACCGTAGGAAGTATTGAAGTGCATAACCTCACCAGCGATAAATCAGTCATTGTACCTGCCGGAAATGTGTTGAAATTATCCGATGCACCCAATGCGGTAAATTCGGTGTATGCTAACGGTGAGTTTGTAAATATATACCCCAATCCCATTCTGGGAAAATCCATCCTTTCGTTCTATTCCAATCGTACAGGCAATGCTCAGATTAATATCATTGCTCCCGATGGTCGAAGGATAATTGGTACAGCCAATCAACTTGAAGAAGGTGATAATTCGTTTCAACTCAGCTTGCCTACAGGAGCCTATATCATTAAAATCACCGGTGTGGGGTTTTCATATACCGCCCGTGTAATCAGTCAGTCGCATCATGTGTACGTTCCGGAAATAACCTTTATTGGTAACAGCAAAAGAGATCTTTCTTCCCTTCAGAAAAGTAAAGGCGAGACAGCAACAACCCTGTATTATACCGAAGGCGACCGATTGCTTTACAAAGGTATTTCGGGTAATTACAGCACCATAATAACCGATGTGCCCACCAGCAGCAAAACCGTAAATTTTGAATTTGTAGAATGTAAAGATGGTTTTGGAAACTATTATTCTACGGTAAAGATTGGTACTCAGGTATGGATGGTTGAAAACCTGAATACCACCAAATACCTTACCGGTGATGCTATTGTGGAAGTAAAAGACGATGCCGCCTGGATGAGTCTCACTACCGGAGCATATTGTGATAATAATAACTCCCCAACCAACGGATTGATGTATGGTAAACTGTATAACTGGTTTGCAGTAAACGATGCCCGTAAGATTGCTCCAACGGGTTGGCACGTGCCTACCAATATAGAATGGATAAGCTTATCGGATTATTTGGGAGGTGCAAGTGTAGCAGGTGGAAAACTAAAGGAAACTGGTACATCACATTGGAATTCTCTCAATAACTTAGCCACTAATGAAACCGGTTTCTCGGCTTTTGGTGGAGGTTTCCGAACCAATAGCGGTGTTTTTCTGGATCCGGGCTTGCAGGGAGGTTGGTGGAGTGCAACTCCGGCTGATACTTCCTATTCATTTTCAAGACGTATGCTCAATAGTTTAGGTTCGCTTATTCAGGATAACAACAAACTGAATCAGTACGGTTATTCTGTACGCTGTGTGCGGGATATTTCTTCTTTGCCTGTTCTCAAAACTACAGACCTAACCGGTATCACTCAAACCACTGCTATCGGTGGTGGTAATATTACCAGTGATGGTAACGAACCAATTATTGCACGAGGTATTTGCTGGAGCACAAGCCCCAACCCAACCATTAATGACTTTAAAACCAACGATGGAACAGGAAAAGGAGTGTTTACAAGCTCACTGACTGGATTAACCATACTAACAACTTATTATGTAAGGGCTTATGCTACCAACAGTATCGGTACAGCTTATGGAAATGAAATAAGTTTTACTACCCTTGCAACATTACCAACACTCACAACAACCGCTCCAACCGATATAACGACTACTGCCGCAACCTCCGGGGGCAATATAACCAGCGATGGTGGTGCTACCGTTACAGTACGTGGAGTTTGTTGGAGTACAACGGCAAGTCCAACAATTGATAACTTCAAAACAAGTGATGGAAATGGAACCGGAAATTTTACAAGTCTACTGAACGGACTAAATCCAAATACCAAATACTATATTCGTGCTTATGCCAGCAATAGCGCCGGAACAAGTTATGGAAATGAAATTAGTTTCACCACTCAGGTTGCTTTACCAACTCTCACAACAGTTGCTCTGACTGCAATAACAAATGCTACTGCATCAAGTGGTGGAAATATTACGGATGATGGAGGTGCAACGATAACAGCACGAGGTATTTGCTGGAGTACGATTTCAAGTCCTACCATACTTGATAACAAAACAACAAATGGCACAGGAACAGGCACGTTCATAAGTTCTTTAACCGGATTAAGTAATGCTACAACTTATTATTTACGAGCTTATGCCACAAATAGTGCTGGGACAAGTTATGGCAATGAAATAAGTTTTACAACTTTGGCAGCATTGCCTACACTTACCACAACATCATCTTCTTCTATTACTGCAACAACCGCCACTAGCGGAGGCAATATAACTAATGATGGTGGCGCAACAGTTACGGCAAGGGGTATTTGCTGGAGTTCAACTACAAATCCAACCATAAATGACTCTAAAACTAGTGAAGGTTCAGGTATAGGTGATTTTACAAGTTCTATTACAGGATTATCTCCTAATACCAAATACTATATCCGTTCTTATGCTACCAATAGTGTGGGAACAAGTTATGGAAATGAGATTAGTTTCACAACACTTCCGGCTTTGTCAACCATCAGTACTACTGCTGTATCATCTATAACAGCTAACACTGCAGTCTGTGGAGGTAATATTACCAGCGACGGTAATGCAACTATCACAACAAGAGGAGTTTGTTGGAGTACAACCACAAATCCAACTGTAAATGACTCTAAAACTAGTGATGGTACAGGAACAGGTGCTTTTACAAGTTCACTTACTGGATTATCCCCCAATATAAAGTATTACGTACGATCTTATGCCATCAATAATGCGGGAACCAGCTATGGCAATGAGATAAGTTTTACAACTCTAACGGCATTACCTTCAGTAACCACTACTGCAGTATCCAATCTTACTGGTATTTCTGCCATTACTGGAGGTAGTATCAGTAGTGATGGTGGTGCTTTAATAACCGCAAGGGGTGTTTGTTGGAGTACAACAGCAAATCCAACAATTTCAAATAATAGAACTACTGATAGTTTGGGAATTGGATCATTTGTTAGTCACATAACAGGATTAGCTATACTTACAAAATACTATGTTCGTGCTTATGCCACTAACAGTGTTGGAACAAGTTATGGAACACAAATTAGTTTTACAACTACAGCAACTTATTCTACTCTTACTACAAATGCAGTGGCTGATATTACACAATTTACTGCAACTTGTGGTGGTTCTATCACTGCTGATGGTGGCTCTTCTGTTACAGCAAGAGGAGTATGCTGGGATATTAACAATGATCCTACCATAGATTTATCTACAAAAACTGTTGATGGAAGTGGAAGAGGTACTTTTGCAAGTTCAATAACTGGTTTGGATTTAGGTACTACTTATTATGTACGAGCTTATGCCACTAACAGTATTGGTACTTCCTATGGAAATGAAGTTACATTTACTACTACCGGACCAATACCACCAACTTTATCTACAGCAGTAATTACATCGGTTGGTGTCAGTACTGCAACCAGTGGTGGTAATATTACCTATGATGGTGGTGCTGTTATTATACAAAGTGGGGTCTGCTGGAGTACCTCGCCAAACCCAACTCTAACTAATAGTTTTACAACTGAAGGTTCAGGAACAGGTGTTTATTCAAGTTTAATGACAGGACTTGCAGCAAATACTACTTATTATGTACGTGCCTATGCTACCAATAATGCTGGAACTTCGTATGGAAATGAACTGAACTTTAAAACATACACTGGCACAGTAACTGATATTGATGGTAATGTATATAAAACGATAACAATTGGCACGCAAGTTTGGATGGTGGAGAACCTTAAAACTACTAAATACAGAAACAGTGAACCTATTCCAAATGTGACAGATAATTCTATTTGGTATTACCAGGGTTCAGGTGCTCAATGTACATATAATAATGATCCAATAAATGGGAATAAATATGGTCGATTATACAATGGTTATGCAGTAACAGATACTAGAAATATAGCTCCTAAAGGTTGGCATATACCTACAGATATTGAATGGACTATCTTAGAAAACTATTTAATTACAAATGGTTACAATTATGATGGATCTTTCATTGGAAATTTAATAGGAAAATCTTTAGCATCTAAAACTGACTGGCCTTTCGATTCTACAATTGGTAATATTGGTTATAATTTAGAAACTAATAATTTATCAGGTTTTAGTTTTACGCCAAGTGGTTGTCGTTATCAAATATATTGGTCACAAATTAGTGATTTTAGTGCATTCCCTGATTTTGGTTATGAATGGACTTCGACAATGGAGGGTACAAATTTATATTATAGGACTTTAAGTAGTCATTATAATTATCTTGAAAGGTCTTATGGTACAAAATCAGCCGGATTTCCTGTAAGGTGTATTAAAGGTGAAGCGCTGTCACTTCCAACTATAACTACTCCCGCTATATCAACAATAACTACAAATAGTGCTATAAGCGGTGGAAATATAACCAGCGATGGTAATGCAACAATAACAGCTCGTGGTATTTGCTGGAGTACAAGTTCAAACCCTACTATTACCAACAGTTTCACAACCGATGGTACGGGTATGGGGTCATTTACAAGTTCAATGTCAGGTCTAACGCCAAATACTACCTACTATGTTAGGGCTTATGCAATCAATAGTGTTGGAACAGCTTATGGTAATGAAGTAAGTTTTACAACTTTGACTGCATTGCCAACAATTACTACAGCTGCTATTTCAGAAATTACAGCTGTTTCAGCAATAACAGGTGGTAATATAATAAGTGATGGTGGAGCTTCTGTTACAGCTCGTGGAATGTGTTGGAGTACCACTTCAAATCCTACAATTGCCAATAGCACAATTTTAGTTGGTTCAGGAACAGGTTCATTTTCAAGTACTGTTTTAGGATTAACACCAAAAACTACATATTATATAAGTGCCTTTGCAACAAATAGCACTGGAACTGCATACGGAGAAGAATTTACATTTACTACAAGTACATTAAATTTACCCAGTATCTCAACAGCTTCAATTAGTAGTTTGTTGACAAAATCAGCATTGTCAGGTGGAAACATAACTAGTGATGGTGGTGCGCCAATTTTAAGTCGTGGTGTTTGCTGGAATATATCTCCCAATCCAACAATTTCGGACAACATTATACAGGATAGTACAGGTAATTATATATTTACAAGTTTTATATCAGGATTGAAACCTATTACCACTTATTATGTCAGAGCCTATGCAACAAACATATTAGGAACAGCTTATGGAAATGAAACTTCCTTTAAAACAGGGGATGATACATTTATTACATTTGATGTAGGAAATAATTTGGTTGGAACTTTATCAAATGCAGTGTATACCGAAAGTGGTATGAAGGCAACCTTTACGAATATTGAGGCAAATTGGATTGGTGATCCATTGAATTATGGAAAAGATGGAAATAAATTGTATTTTCATGGTAGTGAGGCAACTGTTACTTTCAGTTTGGAAGATGGAACAAAATTTCAACTTCAGGGTTTTGATCTCCAAACAAATTTTAATACAAGGATTTTAAAAACATCTTCAGGAATCAACCGTGAGTTAACATCTGGTGAATATTGTTTTAGTGGTAATGAATATAATAATCTTGATTGGTTTTCAATTACGACTCCTCAATGGGCTACTCAAATTGACAATATTTGTTTTAAAAGGAATAATAACTCAATTCCAACTGTTATTACATCGGCAATTATCAATATTTCAGGAATAGCAGCTACTACAGGTGGATATGTTACTAGCGATGGTGGAGCTACAATAACCGATCGTGGAGTCTGTTGGAGTACATCTCCAAATCCAACCATTACGAACAATAAAACTTCGGATGGCTCTGGAAAAGGTTTGTCTTCAACTTTATTGACGGGTTTAATTCCACTTACCAAGTATTATATTCGTGCTTATGCCACCAATAGTGTAGGAACAAGTTATGGAGCTCAGCTGAGTTTTACAACTACAGCAACTTATTCTACTCTTACTACAAATGCAGTGGTTGATATTACACAATTTACCGCAACAAGTGGCGGCTCTGTATCTTCTGATGGTGGTTCTTCTGTTACAGCAAGAGGAGTATGCTGGGATATTAACAATGATCCTACCATAGATTTATCTACAAAAACTGTTGATGGAAGCGGAAGAGGTACATTTTTAAGTTCAATAACAGGGTTAGATTTAGGTACTACTTATTATGTACGAGCTTATTCCACCAACAGTATTGGTACTTCCTATGGAAATGAAGTTACTTTTACAACTACAGGTCCTATTTTACCAACTTTAGTAACCTCAGTTATCACCGGGATTGGCATAAACAAAGCAACTGGTGGGGGTAATATTACGTATGATGGAGGCACTGCAATTACCCAAAGTGGTGTTTGCTGGAGTACATCTCCGAGTCCTACTTTAAGCAATAATTATACTGCAGAAGGTTCAGGAACCGGTCTTTTCTCAAGCCTAATGACCGGACTTACCGGAAATACAACCTATTATGTGCGAGCTTATGCCACCAATAATGTGGGTACAAGCTATGGAAATGAACTGACATTCACAACTCCCGGAACAATAACAGATATTGATGGAAATGTATATCATTCAATTCTTATAGGGTCACAATTATGGCTACTTGAAAATCTTAAAACAACCAAATACAGAAATGGTGATGTAATAACATTAGTAAAAGACAACACAGTTTGGTCAGCATTAACTACTGGTGCTTATTGTGAATACAACAACGATCCAAGTGTTGGGATTACTTATGGCAAGTTATATAATGGATATGCTGTAAAAGACAGTCGAAACATTGCTCCTCTTGGTTGGCATGTACCCACAACTGCTGAATGGGCAACATTAATGAATTATTTAGGTGGTGATTATTATTCAATTTATAACAAATTAAAAGATACCGGAACAACACATTGGTCATATGATTTTGGTTCAACTAATGAAAGTGGATTTACTGCACTCCCCGGTGGTTATAGAATTAATTATGGGGAATTTCGTGATCTTGGCCAGGCAGCCAATTGGTGGAGTTCTTCCGAATCAAATACAAATGAGTTAATTGAACGATATATATATAACTATTACTGGCAATCAGGAAGTGTTTTTAATTCTAATAAATTGAGTGGCTTATCAGTTCGTTGTATCCGTGGTGAAATTGTAACTCTTAACACAAAATCAGCATCAACGATAACTACGACCAATGCAATAAGTGGAGGAATAATTACCAATGATGCTGGGTCAGCTATTACTGAACGGGGTGTATGTTGGAGTACATCTCCAAATCCTACCATTGATAATAGCAGCACAACAGATGGTACAGGAATCGGGGAATTTAAAAGTTATATAACCGGACTGATTGCTAATACGACATATTATGTACGTGCTTATGCTACTAATAATCAGGGAATAACTTATGGCGATGAACTGGTATTTAAAACTGCAATACAAATAGTTGTTCCAACATTAACAACCACGATTCCAACGATAATTACTACAACCAATGCAACGTGTGGTGGCAATATATCCAGTGATGGAGGTGCAGCGGTAACAGCCAGTGGAGTTTGCTGGAGCACTTCTCCAAATCCTACAACTTCAAACAATAGAACTATTGAAGGAGCAGGCATTGGAACTTTTTCCAGTCTTATATTAGGTTTGACAGCAAATACAACCTATTATGTTCGTGCTTATGCCACAAACAGTATTGGTACAACTTATGGCGAGGAGTTTAGTTTTAAAACTGCCATTTCAGCTACATTAGCAACAATCACGACAAGCGATGTGTCCGAAATTACCGGTATTACAGCTAAAAGTGGTGGAGTGGTAATCAGTGATGGTGGTGAACTTGTAACATCTCGTGGCGTTTGCTGGAGTACAACAGCAAATCCTACAATTTCAAACACTAGAACAACTGATAGTTTGGGAATTGGATCATTTGTTAGTTCTGTTACCGGATTACTGCCTAAAACTAAATATTATGTACGTGCTTTTGCTACCAATAGTGTTGGTACAAGTTATGGGAATCAAATAAACTTCACTACAACTGCCACATACTCAACACTAACAACTAATGCAGTTACTGATATAACCCAATTCAGTGCCACGTGTGGAGGTTCTGTTACAGCAGATGGAGCATCAACAGTTACTGAACGTGGTGTTTGTTGGGATACAAACAGCAATCCAACCGTTTCATTATCCACAAAAACAGTAGATGGAAATGGACGAGGAGCATTTGTGAGTTCAATTACCGGATTAGAACTTGGTACAACCTATTATGTAAGGGCATACTCAACCAATGAAATTGGTACAGCTTATGGAAATGAAGTTACATTTACTACTACAGGTCCAATCACTCCAACTGTTACAACTTCAACTGTTTCAAATATTGATGTTAATACAGTAACTTCTGGCGGAAATGTAACTTACAATGGGGGTTCTGTTGTAATTCAATGTGGAGTATGTTGGAGTACATTGCCAAATCCAAACTTAAATAATAGTTTTACCAATGAAGGTTCAGGTTCAGGGGCATTTACTAGTTTAATAACAGGATTATTACCAGGGACTATTTATTATGTGAAAGCCTATGCAATAAACAATATTGGCACTTCATACGGTGAAGAGAAAACATTTAAAACGTTATCAACATTGCCTACTCTCAGCACAATTGAAATAACTACAATCACATCTACAACAGCGATAAGTGGTGGAATAATCACTTCAAATGGAGGAGATTCTATTATTGCAAAAGGTGTTTGCTGGAGTACCGAACAAAATCCATCTTACTATTATTACAAAACTAATGACGGAACTGGTTTAGCAAATTTCAGTAGTTATATTTCAGGATTGACTCCAAATACAACCTATTATGTGAGAGCTTATGCAACTAATAGCGTTGGAATTGCATACGGACAGATGTCAACTTTCTCTACGTTGACAACCGTAACAACTAATCCATTAAAACTCATAACCATGAATTCGGCAAGTGCTGGCGGAAATGTTACAGTTGGTGGTGGTGTAACGGTGACTGCACGCGGTGTTTGTTGGAGTACAACTATAAATCCAACGATAGATTTGCAGACCAAAACATCTAATTACACTGGAACAGGTACTTTTACAAGTGCTATAACCGGTTTACAACCCAATACTAAATATTATGTACGTGCTTATGCTGTAAATTCAGCAGGAACGTCTTACGGCGATAATATAATTTTTACTACTCCGGGAACTGTTAATGATGTGGATGGGAATGTGTATAACAGTGTCACAATCGGT
>CAIKVR010000079.1 GCA_903830915.1 uncultured Bacteroidales bacterium | reverse complement strand
TAATAAATATTTTAGTTGAATTTGTATATAAAAAAATTAATGTCTAACATTGTAGTCCAATTCCAACACAATATTTTTTCAACTAAAGTGCTCATTATTATCTAATACGAATTTTTTATCGTGGAAACAAAAACATTTACTCAGGAAGAGATTAAAGAAGCATCATTTAAGTATTTTAAAGGTGATGAATTAGCAACAAAAGTTTGGGCAACAAAATACGCTCTGAAGGATTCATTTGGTAACACTTATGAATTGACACCGGATGACATGCACCGCCGATTGGCAGGAGAAATTGCCAGAATCGAAAATAATTATCCAAATCCGTTGACCGCTGATGAACTTTTTGAACTATTCAGGGATTTCAAATATATTGTTCCACAGGGAAGTCCAATGACCGGAATTGGCAATGAATTTCAGGTAGCTTCTTTATCTAATTGCTTTGTTATTGGGTTTGATGGCGATTCAGATTCGTATGGAGCAATTATTAAAATAGATGAAGAGCAGGTACAATTAATGAAACGTCGTGGTGGTGTTGGTCACGACTTATCACATATTCGTCCAAAAGGATCACCCGTAAAAAATTCGGCTCTTACTTCCACCGGTATTGTTCCGTTTATGGAACGTTATTCCAATTCAACCCGCGAAGTAGCTCAGGATGGTCGACGGGGAGCTCTTATGTTAAGTGTATCAAGCAAACATCCCGATTCGGAGCTTTTCATAGATGCCAAGATGGAATCAGGAAAAGTTACAGGTGCCAATGTATCCGTAAAAATTGACGATGATTTTATGGACGCTGCAATTAACGACAAACCATACAAACAACAATATCCTGTAACGTCAAAAACACCCTGGTTTACAAAAAACGCAGATGCCAATGCAATATGGAAAAAAATAGTACATAATGCATGGCAATCAGCCGAACCGGGAATACTTTTTTGGGATACAATTCTGCGTGAATCTGTGCCTGATTGTTATGCGGATTTAGGCTACAAAACGGTATCTACCAATCCGTGCGGTGAAATTCCTTTGTGTCCTTACGATAGTTGCCGTTTATTGGCAATAAATTTATATTCGTATGTGAAAAATCCATTTACGCCGGAAGCTTCTTTTGATTTTGAACTTTTCCACAAACATGTGGGATTAGCTCAACGAATCATGGATGATATTATTGATCTGGAAATGGAGAAAATTGAAAAAATAATTGCCAAAATTCAATCCGATCCGGAAGACGATGAAATCAAGAATACGGAATACCAACTTTGGGACAAAATAAAAATAAAAACTTCACAGGGACGCCGTACAGGTGTTGGTACAACAGGTGAAGGTGACATGTTAGCTGCCCTTGGATTCCGTTATGGAACTGATGAAGCTACAGAATTTTCAGAAAAGGTTCACAAAGCTGTAGCTATAGCAGCATATAGTTCATCAATTAACATGGCTAAAGAACGAGGTTCATTCACTGTTTATGATGCCAAACGGGAAGAAAAGAATCCATTCATAAACCGGTTAAAGGATGCTGATCCTGAATTGTATAAAAACATGGTAAAGTATGGACGAAGGAACATCGCGTGCCTTACCATAGCTCCCACGGGGACAACCAGTATCATGACACAAACAACATCAGGAATTGAGCCGGTGTTTATGCCTGTTTATACCCGCCGACGCAAGGTAAATCCAAATGATAAGAATGTAACTGTTGATTTTGTTGACGAAAACGGAGATTCATGGGAAGAATATGTGGTTTTCCATCATAAATTCGTAATCTGGATGGAAGCAAACGGTTATTCTGCAACCAAACATTATACCAAAGAAGAAGTAGAAGAATTGGTTACTAAATCGCCTTATTACAAAGCTACAGCAAATGATGTTGACTGGCTGAAAAAAGTACAAATGCAGGGACGTATTCAAAAATGGGTTGATCATTCAATTAGTGTAACAATTAATTTGCCGGCAGATGCCACCGAAGAATTAGTTGGTCATTTGTACGAGGAAGCATGGCGTTGTGGTTGTAAAGGTGTTACTGTTTATCGTGATGGTTCGCGCGCTGGTGTGTTAATTGCGGTGGAAGATAAAAAAGAACCGAAAATAGATGAGAAAAAAATATGCTTCCCTTATGATGAAGGCTATTTAATCCGTCCGAAAGAATTGGATTGTGATGTGGTTCGTTTTCAGAATGCTAAAGATAAATGGATTGCTTTCGTTGGTTTGAAAGATGGAAAACCGTATGAAATATTTACAGGATTGGCAGATGATGAAGAGGGCATTCTCCTCCCTAAAACCGTTACAGAAGGTAAAATCATTAAAACCCTGGACGAAAACGGTAACAAACGTTATGACTTCCAGTTTGTGAACAAACGTGGTTATAAAACTACTGTTGAAGGTTTATCACATAAATTTGATAAAGAATTCTGGAATTATGCTAAACTCATATCGGGTGTTTTACGTTATGGAATGCCAATTGATCAGGTAATTAAACTGGTTTCGGGCTTACAACTCAACAATGAATCCATCAATACTTGGAAAGTTGGTGTTGAACGCGCATTGAAGAAATATATTCCTGATGGAACACATATAAACGAACAGGCATGTCCAAGCTGTAAACAACACACCTTGGTTTATCAGGAAGGATGTTTGACTTGCAAAAGTTGTGGTTATTCTAAATGTGGATAATTTTTCGTATTGACCAAACAAAAAAACGAGGTAGATTGCCTCGTTTTTTTTTGCTACAAATTTAGCTAAGCACATGAAATGAATTAGTTTATACTAAATCAACTAAATCTTAATCGCCCCTAATTATTCCCTTCGGTCATGACCGTTGGTTCCCCTAAAGGGGACTTTTGCAGCGTGAAAATGCTGAATATGTTTACACTTCCCGAACTTCGATAGTCCTCTTTAGGGGGTTGGTGGCAGTATAAAAATAATACAAACTAATTTCGAGCATACACTTAATTGTATTAAAATATCAAATGAAACATTTTCAATGTCATAAATAACCGTGAGAAAATTAAAATCCAACTCCGAAATTGCCTACGATACTGGTTTTTCAACACCTTCTTATTTTACAAAGTGTATCAAGGAATATTTCAATTAAAGTCCGACGGATTTTCTGAAACGGATTAAGCAATAAGAAAAGCGTCCTTGAATCGCATTGATTCAGGACGCTTCAGTGTTATAGTTTATTTTTCGATTTATATAATCTGCTTCATCTCAAATTTGATCCACAGAATGTTCAACTTATCGTGGAATAAATGCCACAGGTTCGCTGGCCGGACCCCAACCATGCGTGTTTCCTCCCGATACACGGATATAAATTTTCTGAGCAGCTACCATGTCTTTGATTTCAAGTCGGTTCAAACTACCGAAATCGAGAGCGGTTTCCCAACTTTCAGTATCATCGGGTGTGGTGGTTGTTTCCACTTTGTAACGATCGGCATCAGCAAGAGCTCCCATATAAATTTTTGCGCTACATGCAGTACTTCCATCTTCTATTCGTTTAATCAGAGCTTTAGCCGGAACGTCGTGTTGCACCGGTTCGCTGTTACAATCAAAGCCCGATTGCAAAATAATGGTTATATCACCATCGGCAACTTTGTTTACGTAAATAAGTAGTGATTTCAGGATACTAAAAACAATATCTGTCTGATCTAAAACAGCCTGAGCTTTTACTTTACTCCCATCTTTAGCTTTAATAGCAATGTCTAATTTCACTAATTCTGTTCCAAGTTCTTCCACAGTAGGATCGGGAGTTTTAAAAACCGATATGTTGGCTACCATATTGGTATGAACTCTACCTCCCAGATTGTACACTTTTTGTGGTTCTCTTGTTTTTAAATGCAGTACTGCTGAATTTGTTTTCATATTTCTTTTTTTTTATCGGTTTAACATGCTGCAAAATTAGACGGACTGTTTATTTCGTGCAAATATTTTCGTCTTAAAACAGTCTTTAATTGTAATTCAGGACTGTTTTGACGAAATAAAGACTGTTTGAAAGGTTATTTAACCAATATGACGGGTCAGAGAAAAAATGCGCACCTTCTTTTAAATAATTTGCTGGGTCAGAGTGAAAATGCGCGCCTTACTTTTCTTATTTTTACGGGTCAGAGAAAAAATGCGCGCCCTCATTTAAACTAATTGACGGTTCAGAGTGAAAATGCGCGCCTTACTTTTTTCAGTTGGAAGGTTCAGAAAGAAAATGCGCACCTTACTTTTTTTATTCTGAAGGATCAGAGTAAAAAAGTGCAGCTACATTTTTTCAGTAGGAATGGTCAGAAAATAAATGCGCACCTTCATTTTAATTAGCAGACAGATCAGAGTGAAAATGCGCGCCTACATTTTTTATTTAATCCGCCCCCAACCCCAAAGGGGGCTACAGTTACTTCCATCTCTTTATTCGCCCCAAGCACCTTCCTATAAAATCGGAATAAATTGTGGGAGTGTATAATTACTTTCGTCTCGTTATCCGCCCCAAGCCCCTGAAGGGGATGTAAAGTTACTTTCGTCTCTTTAACCGCCCCCAACCCCCTAAAGAGGGCTGTAACTGTTCAGCATAATCAGATGCTTCTCGTATACCACTCTTTAAGCCCCTTTAGTGGTTGGGGCGGGATTAACATATTTCTTTATCTCTTCCACCACTCTTTCAATATCATTCATAACTTCTTCATTCTTGAATCGAATAACTTTCAAATCCCATCTCTCCAATTCGGCAGTTCGACCCTCATCGTATTCTTTTTGTGTTAAATTAATTTCACCATCTACTTCAATGACCAATTTACATTTATGACAATAAAAATCAACTATAAAAATATCAATGGGATGCTGAGCCTTAAACCGAACACCTAACTGGTTTTTGTTCAATCGTGACCAGAGTTTCTTTTCGGCCATAGTCATCTCTTTTCGCAACTCAAATGCGTGTTGAAAAATAGTACGCTTTGCACCATAAAACATGTCAGGTAGTTCTGTTTGTTGCATATGATTAAAATTAGAATTGTTTAGTTTTACTGCTCCCAACCTCCTAAAAGAAGTTGTAAAAGTTACTATCGTCTCTTTAACCGCCCCCAACCCCCTAAAGAGGGCTGTAACATTTCAGCTTTACCAGATTCAGCTCGTAAACCACTTGTAAAACCTCTTTAGGGTTTTGAGGCGGTATTAATTTCCTTTTCCAGATCAGCCAAAAATTCACTCGTTGTTTTGCCGGTAAACATTTTAAATGCTTTGTAAAAGCTGGATCTTGATTCGAATCCGCAGTTTTGGCCAATAGCTTCCACTTTTAACTGCTGTTTTTGTCCGTTCTCCAACAACCGGCAGGCATATTTCACCCGATATCTATTGACAAAGTCAGAAAAGTTATCGTCGGAAAAATTATTGATAGCCTCCGAAATACGATGTTTGGGAATGCCTGAATGTACAGCAACATATTCTAACTTGCATTTGACCGATAAATAGAGTTGTTCGGTTTCCATCAATTCATTAAGCTGTTGCAGAATTTTCAAAGCTTGTTCTTCAGTGAGTTGCGACTTTGATTTAGTTTTTTCTTTCGGTTCGGCGGGTAGGTTGGGTTCGATGGCTTGGGTAAGTTCTATCGTTTCTATAGTCGGAGTGAACTCAACTGGCTTTGTAGTAACAATAGGCTCTTTTGGTACTACAGGTTGGGTATATACGAAAAGTTGTATTGGTCGTGATGGTATCAGTTTTTTATCAACATAAAATCCAAATGTAGGTACGGACATAAAACTTAAGGTACCGTTATAAAGCAAAATATCCCCAAGAATGACCGGTGTCAGTTTAAGCCCCGGCACTGTAAAGTAGGCATACAAACAACTTAAGCCGGTTATGGTAGGAAAAAAGAACAAAAAAACCCGAAATTCTTTTTTTCGTGTCCAGATTCTCGCACTAAAATATCGGGGATTGAGAGACCTTAGCAGGTAATGCAGCACGGGGTACAGACCAAAAAACAGAAAGATGTAGCATGTCAATACCAGCGAACGGTGGTATTCCACCCAGTTGACGATCCCAAATGGTTGTGTAACATTAGC
>CAIKVR010000078.1 GCA_903830915.1 uncultured Bacteroidales bacterium | reverse complement strand
TTACAAACACGCTGCAAAATTAGACAGGTATTGGCTTCCAGCCAACATGCCAGGGGGGACTACATTTAAAAAATCAAAAAATTGCTAACCGACATTGCAGCTATCCATCCGTAACAAACTGGTAATAAGGAGTGACCTTTTTTAAAATTTCGCCAGGGGGGACTACAGATTTTTTCCTTATAAACGGAACATATTTATAGTGTAGCAAATCATAGATTTCTTTGACTGGCTTTGTTAATTCTGTACATTGGCGCACTGATATTACTTCACCATTAATGTTTACAACGCTTGTTGTAACACACTTTTGGGTATTCATTATTCGAACTATTTCCCGCCATTCAAAGTTAATCTTCTTTTGTTTTAGTTGATACCTTATCGTTGAAACTAACCAATAAGCCAATAACCCCAGGTGCAGGTGCGCCATTGTAGCATCGTCTGTCTTGTGGTAGATGGGGCGCCATTGCAAATCCGTTTTCAAAACCCTGAAGGTGTATTCTATTTCCCGGATAACATTGTAAATGGTCCAAAGTGTTTTTTCATCTTTTCCGTTTAAGGATGTTCGCAGAAAATAAATGCCGGGTTTCTTTTCCTTGTCTTCTCCCTTTTTATGCTCACACTTTACTTCTGTTACTATACCCTTTCCATTATCGGAAACAATAATATTGTAGTATTTGTTGACACGCGGATATTTCTGCATGAGCCTGCCTATTCTTTGGTGAACTTTATCCAATTTCTTTACACCACTTTTTGATGATAATGACGTGTTGATTTGCTGTATGCCTTCTTCGAAACGTTGTGATAAAAGTCCGTTCATACTATTTTCTTTGAGCCCTTTTGCATAACTTTTTACCCATAAATAGCTATCTCCATCCTTATCTGTTCTGACCTTCAACAGTTCTATCGGCTGCTTTTTTTTATCCTTAATGATAACCCGCTGTCCATCTTTATCGGCATAATAATCTTTCAACTTTGACCGCGTTACACACATATAATCGTAACCTCTTTTTTTCAGTATGTTAGTATTATCATCAGTTGCTATGCCGGCATCCATCACAACAAGAGGCTTGCGCGATGTGCAGGAGGTTTGGCTACTGATGGTATTTATCATTGTTTCTAATGTCTTGCAATCAGACATATTGCCCGGAAAAATGTTAGCGTATTTTAATAATCCTTCCCTGTTTACAACCACGGCTAATACAACTAGCTTTACATCCTTGCGCTTTTTTTTATCCTTCCCATATTTGGCTATTTTGCTTCTTCGCATTTTGCCTTCAAAATGCAAATTGGTCAAATCGTATAAAAGAATGATGTCTTCTAAATCAAATAACTCGTTGGTACGCCTGGACAGGTACTTTTCTAATTGTGACTTTACTGAATACAGTTTGTGTGATATTCCATAAAGTAGATCTTTCGTTATTTTTTCTTTATCAAATCCGGTTAGCTCACAAATGGCAGAGTTCTGTTTTATGAATTTTACAGTCTTGTATTCTGAAACAGGATATACTGCACGGCTTATAATGTGCGTGGTGGCTAAGTTGATGCTTGCTTGATCCCAATTTTGATCCTTCAAACATTGACCCATTCTCAATTGATCAAAGGCTTGCTTGCATAACCATTCCGCACCTATTTCCATGCCATCTTTATTGACAAGGCTAGATATGTCAACAGTTTCCCATTCGCCTGCTTTCTGCACCACATCATAACGCTTCTCTTTTATTATCTCCTGGCAAAAATGTAAAGCTAATTGTTCTGTTTTCGGATCTGTTATTTCCAGTGGTAAAGTTTGACCTCCGTTTTTTATCAATGCTTCGATCCGGCTACCCAACAACTTTATTTGTTCGTCCGTTTCAAGTTCTTCCAGTTTGCCTAAACCAATAATTTTTTGATGACATGGGATGCTATTTTTCCTCACGCTTTCACACAGCCGGTAAATGTGATAGCGCTGCCCGGTCGTTTTATTATATTTCGAAATGAATTTTACAAACACGCTGCAAAATTAGACAGGTATTGGCTTCCAGCCAACATGCCAGGGGGGACTACATTTAAAAAATCAAAAAATTGCTAAGCAAAAATCCCTGAAAACCAAAATGATAAATTTTCAGCTTCTTGTCGTTGTTAGTAAATTCTTGAGTTATTAACCGATTTTAATTGCTTGTAGGGGCATTTGGCTGCAATATCGGTTAATATTATTTGAGGGATTATTTTTATACCTATTTTCACTATTTGTTTCAGACGTTTTTGGT
>CAIKVR010000077.1 GCA_903830915.1 uncultured Bacteroidales bacterium | reverse complement strand
TCATCAGCAGTTTGATCAAAGAACGGATACTGTAAAATTCCGGCAGGGAAACAAATTTCGTTAGTGGAAGGATCGTAATAGGCATTAACCGTTTGTGGAGTCATTTGCCATTCGGTTTTGTCAACCTTTTTACCGGCTTTTGAAAAACTATATTCACTTTCGAATTTACTTGCACGTTTTACATTGGCGTAATACGAATCTTTAGTAATATCAAGTGCCGAATAATCTCTCCATTTATCCGGATAACCGATTTTCACATAGAAAGCTTTCAGTTTTTCTGTTGCTTTTACCTTGGTAGAATCACCCATCCACGATAATGCTTTTATGCGTTCAGCAAGCGTTTCCTGAAGATTATGAACCAGTTTAAGCATACGTTCTTTTGATTCGGCAGGGAAATATTTCTTCACATACATCTGCCCTACTGCTTCACCCAACACACCATCAACAGTGCCTACAGCTCGTTTCCAGCGTGGAGACTGATCTTTCTTTCCGGAAAGAGTTTTGCCGTAAAAATCAAAGTTTTGAGCATAAATAGCATCACTCATATAGGCAGCAGATTCGTCAATCAGTTTCCATTGCAGATAAGCAATTTGTGAAGGAATAGACTCGGTAGTAAGAATTTTACCTACTTCAACCAACGATTCTTTTTGAGATACACTGATATCTTTAATGTCTTTTAAACCAAGCGATGTAAGAAAATCTTTCCAGTTAATTTCAGGAACAAGTTTCTGCAAATCGGCAAGAGTCATTTTGTTGTAATTGGCATGTGGGTCACGCAGTTTTACTTTATCATAAGCAGCTGTAGCCAAACGTGTTTCAATTTTCATTACAGCTTCCATGTTCTTTTGTGCATCGGCAGCAGTAAAGCCTTCCAACTGGAACATTTTCACAACGTGTGCTTTGTATTTATCACGAATGTCCTTGGTGTGAGCATCATTTTCGAGGTAATAATCACGCTGTCCAAGACTGATACCACTCTGATAAGTCTGAACCAGATTCATTGAACTGTTCATTGGGTCAGCTGCAACAAAAACCGAAAAATAAGGATCGAGTCCTGACATAGAAAGTTCAGGAATAAGTTTCAGAATATCAGCAACTGTTTTGACTTCAGCAATACGTTTTAGATCTTCCTGAATAGGTTTGTAACCATCGGCATTCAGCTTGGTGCTGTCCATGGCCATGTTATACACATCACCTATTTTCTGCTCAACTGTACCTTTTGTTGCTGTTTTAGCAGCAATTTCTTCAATCAATCCACGCAGTTGTTTGCGGTTGTTTTCAGCCAGTTTATCAAAACTGCCAAAACGGGAATATTCACCGGTAAGCGGATTGTTTTTCATCCATCCACCGCAGGCATACTGATAAAAATCGGTATGAGGTGAAGCTGTGGTATCCAGATTTTCCTTTTGAATACCGGCACTGAGTGCTGCATTTTTGTTAGAATTGCAAGCTGTTGTCATAAGCGCTAATGCAATAATTGGGATTAATACTTTTTTCATACATGAATAATTTGGGGTTGATATAAATTTCTATTAAAATAAAGACTCAAAAATAGAATATTTATTACTTCTAAATACCAAAAATTCAGAATAATTATTGAAAATAACTGAATATTGCTCAAATAATGCTCTGCAATCCGGTAGGTTCGTCTACAGAATCAATAATTTGAAATAATTCGGAGAGAGTTTCAGCCCGAAGCATGGCAATTCGGGTGTCTTTAAAATTGGGTATTCCTTTGAAAACGGGAGTGGCAGCTAAATGACGGCGACTGTGGATAATACCTTTTAATCGTTGGTGATAAACCGTTTCAATATCTGTATTTTTATCAATATCAAGCC
>CAIKVR010000076.1 GCA_903830915.1 uncultured Bacteroidales bacterium | reverse complement strand
TATTTATAGGTTCCCTGATAGATAAATCCATACATCAACCCTAATGGGTATCCAATTTGGGTATAATAGTTCGGCATACTGTTAAAGCCCTGATCAAAAGCGGCATTCTTCGTCAGGGTAGTCTGATTTTCTGTTAGTGCCACCACTTTATTCTGATTGAAGGAAATATTAAAACTGGTAGACCAGGTGAAATCTTTGGTCTTAATGTTCCAGGTTTTCAAGGTGATTTCGAGTCCCTGATTCTCCGTTTTTCCTACATTTTTGTATCCGCTTGGGTAACCGGAGCTATAGGGTAAATCGGCATTGAGCAATAAATCATCCGTACTTTTTTTGTACACATCCAGGGTCAGGAAAATGCGTTGATTCAACAAAGAAATATCGGTACCGGCATTCCATTGAGATGTTGACTCCCAACGTAAACCGATATTGGACAATGTTCCGGGTACAAGTCCAACCGAAGCCAACGAATTATCAAATGGATAGACTCCGGTGAAGGAACCACTGGATAATTTCACCAACCTGGCATAGGTATCATAATCACCCACACGGTTATTTCCGGTAACCCCCCAACTGAGGCGAAGTTTACCTGAACTTACAATATCAGAAATTGGTTTCATAAAGTTTTCCTCGGTAAAATTCCAGGCAAGTGAACCGGAAGGAAAATATCCAAACTGATTATCTCCTTTAAAACGGGAAGAACCATCGGCACGAAACGAAGCGGTGGCATAATACCTGTTCTTGTAATTGTAATTCAAACGACCTAAGTACGACATCATCGTCCAGCGTGAAACAATTGAAGTCATTAGAAACGGAGTTCCTGCGCCCATTCCGGCCATGCCAAGCACTTCGTATTCTGAAGGAATTTGAATGGTTTGGGTGGAATAAGCCTTACTATCCGATGCCTGCATGGTAAATCCGAGTAAGGCATTGAAATTATGTGTTTTGTCAATCGATTTGGTATAGGTCAGCGTATTTTCGTTCAGCCAGGTTTGGCGGGACGAAGTTGTTTCGGTGGCATTCACCCGGTTTGCATTGGTAATATTTCCGTAACGGGTATTTGAATTGTTATATGCTTCATCCAGTAAATCCTCATTGGTGAAACCCATGGATGCTTTTAAAATCAAGCCTTTTACAAATTCATATTGAAGGTAAGCGTTGGTTTGTAAAACATTTCTGGTGGTTTTACGGAATTCGTTATTCAGGTTTAAAACAGGGTTTACCCGATAGTCGGATATGATTGTTTCATCAAAAATATCGTTCAACACACTTTCAATTGTTTGTGTTGGATATACTGCCGGACGGTATCCCCAAACATTAGAAAACAGATTATTGGCACTTGCCCACGAATTTTCGGAAGGCCTGGAACCAAACTGGCTTGCCCGTGAATAATTGGCATTGAGGTAAACGGTCAGGTTTTTCTTTTTAATCGTATTGGACACTTTTCCCTGAATACGATTATAATTGGTATTTATAATAACACCATCCTGATTGAAATAGGAAAGCGAAGCAGTATAGCGGGAATCTTCTTTGCCACCACTTATCATCAGCGAGTGATTCTGAACCGGTGCATCGCGGAAAATCAAATCCTGCCATTTGATGGTAGGAACATTTCGGTAATCTTCCAGTTGCCACGTTTTCCCGTTTGTATCTTTAGCGTAGTATCCGGCATTCATCACAGTGGCGTAAGATACATCCTCCTGCATTTTCACGAAATTATAGGCATCCAGTACAGGCATTTGTTTGGTGACACGTTGCATACCGAATGAACCATCGTAGGTAATTACCGGAGCACCTACCTGCCCTTTTTTGGTGGTAATCATCACTACACCGTTGGCACCACGGGCACCATAAATAGCAGTTGCTGAAGCATCTTTCAATACCTCCATCGATTCAATATCACGTGGGTTAAGAGTGGAAGCTGAACCATCTTCCATGGGGAAACCATCAATAACATACAATGGTGCATTGGATCCTGTTATCGAATTGGTACCACGTACCACAATGTTCATATCAGCGCCGGGTGTACCTTCACTGGAGCTAACCTGCACACCGGCTATACGACCGGATAAGGCCTGATCAACATTAGACACATTCATCTTTAGCATATTGTCCAAATCAGCTTTCCCCACAGAACCGGTCAAATCACGTTTTTTAATTTCCTGATAGCCCATTACCACTACTTCATCCAAATCTTTATTGGCAGATTTCATACTAATATTGAACATGCGTTGAGTTCCAACTTTAACTTCCTGGGGTTCAAACCCGATATAGCTTACAATGAGTACTGTTGTGGAAGATGGCACGGATAGTCCAAACTTTCCATTAACATCCGTGACAGTTCCTTTGTTAAGGCCTTTGATTTTTATATTTGCACCGATTATAGCTTCACCGTTCGATTCGGTTACCGTACCCTGTATCATCAGCTGAGCCGGCAGGAAAACGGAGATAGAAAGAAGACTGAATAACAGTATGATGTTCTTAAACCTCATGATATTTTAATAAATGATGAATAATTAGGAAATGGAATCAATCAATACAGAAGAATTCTGTATTTTAAAATGTTGTGATGAGAAGAAATAATAACAGCATTCGTTTATTCTACCGGTATAATCATATATACCGGCAGAAATAAACAATAGCCAGATATTAACTAAAGAACCACTTTCTGAATCAAATCGCCTTTTGAGGAAGTAAGACGAACAATGTAAACTCCGGATGGTAACTGTATTTGTTCACCTTCGGCAATCAGCCCGTTCTTAAACAATTTCCCACTCATGGAAATAACCCGTACAACACCTGTATATTTTGATACAAGGGCATTTTTCATTGTTGTAAACCCGATAACATCCTGATGTGGAGCAATTACAGCTGTAGGAGGAACTCCACCATATTCGTAGCAACCCATATCATAGCCAGTGCCAACAGGACGGGCACAACCCAAAATATCGGTAGTGATTTTTTTGTTTCCAATAGAGTCTGTCAAATTAAGACCGGTATCAACAGCCGGAGAAAATTGAGAAAGGCTATAATCACCGGCTGCATAATTATTGAATGAAGCATCAGTAATGTCGGTTATACAGTTAGTCCCACCTGCAGGTACTGTTGTTTCAAAACCACAATAGTTAAACAATGGTATTTGAGCAGAATAGGTGCCAATTTTATTGAACAAGCAGTTTGTGAATGAATATTTTGGTGTCAAAGCTAATAATTGTATATTAGCCGGAGCTGCTGCACTGCTTAAGTTATTAGCAAACGTACAGTTATTAAACGAACTGGAAACCAGGCCTGCATAAAAATGAATGACAGTAGTTCCGGTATTTCCTGCAAACAAACAGTTGTTGGCAGTTATGCTGGATTTACAATAAATGGCAGAACCTGAGTTTGGGCTGGTATTGCCAATAAATTTAGAATTCGTAATCAGGCATGAACTGGAACTTGCTATTAATAAACCTCCATTCGAAGCAGCGCTTGAAGAATTACCTGTGAAGGTACATTTATCAATAATATAATTACAGGTTTGGATGTGTAAACCACCACCACCTGTAGCTGAATTTCCTCCCGCTGCATTCGACACATTTGAACTAAAAGTACAACCAATCACTTTATAAATGTTGGTGGCTGTATTTTGATTTAAATAGGCTCCACCGCCGCTGCCAGCAGCTACATTGCCTGTAATTGTACAATTTTCGATGGTAATGGGTGCTGCATTGACTGCAGTAATATAAGAACCTATGCCGCCACCATTGGCATTGGTAGCACCATTGGCAGTATTGTTGGATATACTGCAATTTAAAATTTTTACACCGCTGGTTTTACTGTAAAGATACAATCCACCTGAACCACCATTTGAATTGTATTCAATTTTACATCCCGTCACTACACAGGTATCACCATAAACACTTACACCTCCTGCGGAAGTACCTGTTGAGGTACCAGTATTGTGATGTATATACGAATCTTTTAATGTTCCTTTGGATAATAGCGTGACTCCGGCACTTGCTCCTGTGGCTACTGTACCGGTAGCTTTACTAAGTGTAACAATACAATTTTGCATAACCGTTTTTGCACCCTGTATTTTTGCCCCGCCACCCGAGCTGTTACGGTTGCTGTTGGCGCAATTCTGGAAGGTAATCCCGTCAATAACCGAGGTGAGTGTAGCACTGCTTGTAGTCATAATACCAATATAAGCACCCGCACCATCAATAATAGTAGGGTTGGCATAATCCCAGGGCAAGGCTGATGCTTTGGCACGATCGGTTACTCCAAATTCAGTACCTGCAAACCCACCATACATACTTACTCCAGCAGTTAAGCTATCGCGTCCGTTAATGGTATAAGTACCTTTGGCAAGCCATATTTGGTCACCAGATGTAAATGCATGACCTGAAAATACTGGTGTGGCTAGTCTTTTATCATTTAGCCATTCGTTTAAAGTAACTGCTGCGCCAGCTGTACCCACAACTTGCAGATTGATAATAGTGTCGCCCACGCCTGGAGCTCGCCAGGTGGCTTCACCTGATGTTCCCAATTCTACCAAATAAGTTTTGGCAGCAAAAGCCGAAATGCTGCACATAAAGGTGATGCTGAGCATCAAAGTAATTAGTTTTTTCATGATAATAGATTATTTATTTGTTTATCTCCAACTTTAACCCCGAATAACTAACACCCGAGAGTTGAACAATTAGATAGTTTATTGATTTATTAGTTGACTACAACTTTTTGAATACTTCTGCCCACTTTCACCAAATAAATGCCCTGTGCTAATGCAGCGGAGAAATTGTTGGCATTGATTTTTTCGGATTTGATTTTTGAACCTGAAACACTGTAAATGCTTATTTCAGTGCCGTTCTCAACCCCATCAATCTGAAGAATTCCGTGGTTAATTCTGTAGTTTATTTGTTTTTGTAATTCTTTCAGACCGGTAGTAATTACCTGCGAAAAAGTAACTGCAAGTGCGTGACTCCCGGCTAATGACGATACAGTATAGGTACCACCGTTGTAGGTGTTTTGCCCATCAATCAGATTCGTAAGCTGGGATTTCACATCCACCCCGTTATAGGTTATGCTTGACAACTGATATCCGTAAACCGGTGTAATCACAAATGGCTGAGTGCTTCCCTGAGGAGCTGCAGAAACTGAAGCAGGACTTACACTACCACCTTCGCTGTTATAGCTAACGCTTGTTGTAAAGTATGGAAGTTCGTACGCTCCTATATCATACGCTCCACCCTGTGGACGTGCAACATCCAAAATGTCCTTCGTAACTGGATAAGTTGCACTGGTTAAATCCGTACCTACATTAAGAGCAAGTGAAGTAGATGACAATTGGTAATTGCGGTTGGCAACTGTAGCATTGGAAGCATCTACAAAATCGGCTGCAGTTATGGTATTAATACTTATCGTTGACAATGCAATATCGGATGCACAGGTAGTGGTAGTTGGGTTTGTTTGTCCTGAGAATGCTGAAACCTTATAGAACAAACAATTGCTGAATACATACTTCGGATAAGTTGGACCAGCTCCAATATTCAACAATGAAATAGGTGCTGTCGCTCCGGCTGCAGTCAGATTATTTGCAAATGTACAGTTTTGGAACGTACTTACAGATGCAGAAGTGTAAAAATGAATCGGAGTAGTTCCGACATTATCTGCAAACAAACAATTGTTGGCAGTATAATTGGATTTGCAGTAAATTGCAGAACCTGAAGCAGCAGTAGTACTTCCGGCAGTATTGCCAATAAATTTTGAATTGCTAATGGTGCAGGATGAAGAAGCAGGAATGGTAATGGCGCCTCCTGTAGCTAAAGTAGTGTAATTACCCGTAAAAGTACATTTATCTACCGTAAAAGCACAGGTACTTAAAATTAAAGCTCCACCACCAGTGGCACTATTACCTGCAGGTGTTGTTGAATAGTTTGACGTAAAAGTACAGCCCGAAATATTGTAAATATTAGTGGTTGGTGTTGTTGTTAAATGTGCTCCACCGCCGCTGCCTCCCGCTGTGTTGGAAGTAAAGCTACAATTACTGATACTGATGGCACTGGCATTGGTGGCAGTAACGTATGATCCAATTCCACCGCCATTTCGGCCGGTGCTGTTGTTCGAAAAACTGCAATTCAAAATACTCACTCCGCTGGTAGAACTATACAGGAACAATCCACCCCCGTCTCCACCGGTATAAGTATTCGAATTATATTCTATTTTACAGCCCGAAACCGTAGTACTGTTGCCATAAACAGCAATACCTCCGGCACAAGTTCCAGTTGAAGAACATGTATTATGATGAACATAAGAATCTTTTACCGTGCCACCTGTCAGGGTAACTCCAGCACTGGCTCCAGTTGCTACAGTTCCAGTAGCAGTACAGCCAGTGACAATACAATTTTGCATAGTTGTTCCTGCACCAGCGATTTTAGCAGCAGCACCTGAAGTATTCGTAGCTCCATTGGTACAGTTCTGAATGGTTAATCCATCAATTATAGTGGTTGTTCCTGAACCGCCTGTGATACCCATATAGGTTTTTGTACCACTAACTGATCCATCCAATGCTGTAACATTTGTAAAATCCCATTTGTCGGTGCTGTTTTTTGTACGGGTTGCAACTGTTTCACCTACCGTACCAGCAAAGCCACCATAGATAGAGACTCCGCCTTTTAGTGTTACAACTCCTGTAAGATAATAAGTTCCTTTGGCAATCCAAACCTGATCCCCAGAGACAAAAGCTGTTCCGGAGTAAACTGGTGTAGCCAAACTTTTATCGGTAAACCAGGCTTTGAATGAAGCAGTTCCTCCTCCATTCACTGTAGATAAATCAACAATGGTTCCTGAACTGGCATAACCTGCATCCCAGGTATTAGTACCGGCCGCACTGGCTTGAACATAATAGATTGTAGCTGCATTAGCAGAAGACCCAACGAATAGTGCGATACTTAGCATTAATGTGAAAAGTTTTTTCATGACAGTGTTTTTTTTTGATTAATGAACCGAAACTTGCAACGAATAAATGTTTCTCTATTTTTAGGTAGTTTGCTGCCTGTTTCGATAGAATAGATTGAATGAGTATTTAAATTTATTTTGATTATGATTGTGCAAATATATGCTGCTAATTATAAATTGAGGTCATTAAAAAGTTCGAAAAAGTTCCTTTTTTGTTCGGAGGACTGTGTTTATTTAGCCCTGATGCCGAAATACCTGCTTCCAGTCTATTCTGAGAGCATACATTTAAAAACTATTGAAAAAGTATTACTCATTATGAACACTAAAATCTTTGTTTTCAAAAAATATAGTTTAACGTCAGTTCGATATAAGATTGTGAATTTGTATTTTTACTAAAACCACCCCTGATTATGTTTTTTCGATACCTTATAATTCAGGCTCACTACCTTAAAGATAATGAACCTGATTTGGTAAACGAAACAAACACATTCTCTTGTTATGGAAAATCAATCAATTATCAGTTTTTTGGTTACAGAATATCCGTTAGAACTCAATTTAACCAGATAGGTGCCGGCAGCAAATTTAGTATTCAACGGTGTATTTGAACCTGTCAGATTTCCTGAAAATAATTTCTGACCAACCGCATTGTAAACTTCAAGCCTTGCTCCATTTCCGTTTACCCCATTAATCATAATCTGACCATTACGGGTCGAAATCCAGACATCGCCACTTTCAGCAGGATTAATGCCGGTTGTAACTGATGGTGCTTTGAAAATCAGGGCAAAACGACTGCTGTTATTTGTTATTACAGAAGAGCTGAATAAATAGCTGTTACCATCGCTCAGGTCTGTGATTACCGGATTATTTGTATCCTGATAGTCCTTTAGGATAACCTGCGCACCTGTCACCAGATTAGCTATCAGTGATGCTTTAATGCTGAAATTACCTGCACTAAGGGTTGTAAATCCAAGCGGCATCTCGGTATTATATGGAATACTGTTCATACCATTAATGGCAATTTGCTGATTGTCAACTACGGTATAAATCTCGGGAACAGAAGCGCTGTTGTTGTTCATCTTGATTGCATCATAAGCATCAAATCCATCTGTTGCATCAGCATTTGAATAAATTACTGCTTCATCGTTTACCATACCGTTCGATGTCTGCAAACGGATCATAGGTTGATTCTGATCTTTTTTAGCTGCCGATTTAAACATATTGGATGTTTGATGTGAACGGTTTGCATTGGCAAAACTAAATGTGGAGCCGTTTACGCTGGTTCGTACCCAAAATGCCTGCATAGGCGGAATAATATTGCTTGTTCCATCCGGTGTTCCTATAATACTTCCATTGGGCTGCATCAGACAGGTTTGGAAAGTATACACGTATTTTGAGTTGGATGGCGTTACATTGTCAACCACCCAATCAGCAGTGCGATACCAAATTGTATTCAGTGCATTGGCAGCATCAGTTTGGGATTTACTAACGCTGTAGTGCGATGGGTATGGATTTCCGATTAGATTAAAACCGGCTTTTGATACTCCATTGCTAAAGAAAAGCGATACATTTTTATCTCCTGAATTGATCGTCCCGCTAAAATTATATGTGCCCGTTCCACTAAGCAGATTTGCTATATAGCCTCTTCCTGCTTTTAGAATCGAATCGCTTGTCATGGTTGTCCAATTTGCAGCCGGCTCGTTTCGCGAATAGAACGTATAACCCGATGCCGGTACAGCTGAGCCTGCTACAGGTGAACTTACATACCAGTTACGTGCTCCACTCAGGTATTGTTGTACTGAGCTTGTACCACTTACGGTTAATCCGCCATTGCTATTGCCATCTGTTAAAGTTGCTGTGCCGGAAGCATCACTCTGAAGAGTAATACTGCCTGTGTTCATTGTTTTACCTGCATTCAAAGTCAGTTTTGCTCCGGGGGCTACAGTAACCGAGTTCACGGTAGTAGCTGCATCAATAGTCAGTGTATTGCCGGCTGCAACCGATAGGTTACTGGCCACTGAAAGTGTCAGTGAAGATACATTGGTATCGGAACTGATATTTCCGGTCGAATAAATCGTAAAGGTATAAGCCGAGGTGCTGGCAGCATTGTAATTTGTTCCTGTTGTTGCACTATACACTACCTGATACGTACCGGCATTGGTTGGAACGGTAGCAGCAGAATAACCACCGCCATCGGTACTTGTATAAAGCAAGGAAGGAGTTCCATCACCATTATAACTTGTCGTAGCTGGACCCTGAGCTGAACCATCGTAAGTATAGCTTTGAGCTCCCGATACACTGATACTTGGAGTGGCTTTGGTAATGCTAACAGTTCCCGCAACAGCTGTAAAACTATAATTCGTTGCAGTTAAACTGGATACAATTGGAGTTATAGTTACACCTGCTGTTCCTGCTGCTGTTGTATTTGTATAGGTGGTTGAATAGGATATTGTACCACCAATTACTGTGGCATCTTCTCCTGTTATGAATCCTGTTGCTGCATAAGTTCCTGCATCAGTTACGGAAGAAAGTCCTGTGCCATATGATACCGTTTGATTTTGGGCGGTTATGGTCAAAGTTTTTTTAGCTACTGTAAGCGTGTAGCTTGCTGTTGCTGCACCATTACTTCCATTGGCAGCAATAGTAGCAGATATTATTGCAGTACCAGCAGCTATTATTGTAACCTGACCTGAATTTGCATTTACTGTAGCTACAGCAGTATTACCACTTGTGTAACTAATGGCACCACCCGATGGCAGTCCTGTTGCTGCATTGGTAAAGGCTGCATTACCGTAAGTTTTACTCATTGAGGTTTTTGTGGCAAAAGAAAGATTTGTACCTGAATATTCATATGCTCCCAAATCATAAGCATTTCCTTGTGGACGAACAGTATTTGCAATATCAGGACTGCAAGCAGTTATTGTTGTTCCGGCATCAATAGCACGTGAACCAGTTGCCAAGTTGTAATTCCTGCTTGCAATTGTAGCATTTGTAGCATCTATAAAGTCGGCAGTACTTACACCGGTTTGGCTATTTGTTGCACCCGTTGGTACGGCTATATCAAATGCACAGTTGGTAAGTGTTGGAGTTTGTCCTGAGAATCCGGATACTTTATAGAACAAGCAATTGCTAAATGCATAAGCCGGAGTTAAAGCAACCAACGGAATAGGTGTTGCCGCTGCAGCAGAAGTTAAGTTATTGGCAAACGTACAGTTCTGAAAAGTACTGGCCGCTGATGAGCCATTAAAAGCAATCGGATTAATACCCGTATTATCGGCAAACAAACAGTTATTGGCGATATAGCTCGATTTACAGTAAATTGCCGAGCCATTATTTGTGGTAGTACTTCCTGCTGTATTGTTATTGAATTTAGAATTGCTGATAGTGCCAGATGAAGTGCTGGTAATTTGTAACGCGCCACCATAAGCCAAGGTGGTATAGTTACCGGTAAATGTACATTTATCGACTGAATAAGCACAAACACCTGAAAAACATATAGCACCACCACCATTACTACTATTACCAGATGCCGTTGTTGAATAGTTTGATGTAAAGGTACAGCCGGAAACATTAAAGCTATTATTTGTGTATGTTCCGCTGAATGCAAGGGACATTGCTCCACCATTAGCAGATGAACTATTTGAAGTAAAACTACATCCGGTTATGGATATTGCCGATGAATTAGTTGTATTATTGATATAACTCGCTATCGCACCCCCGTTTGAAGTAGCACTGTTGTTCGAGAAACTGCAATTTGTAATACTCACGCCGCTGGTACTACTATAGAGATATATTCCACCGCCAGCACCAGTTACGGAATTATATTCAATTTTACAGTCCGAAACCGTACCACCATCACTGTAAACAGCAATACCGCCGGCACAGGTTCCTGATGAGGATGAGGTATTGTGATGAATATAGGAATCTTTCAGTGTACCACTTAACACACTAACTCCTGCACTGGCTGCTGTAGCCACACTTCCAGTAGCCGTACAAGCTGTTACAATGCAATTTTGCATGCTAACACCCGAACCATAGATTTTTGCACCACCTCCCGAACTACTGGTAGTTCCATTCGTACAATTTTGTATGGTTAAACCATTCACGATAGTGACAGTTGGTATAGAAGCACTACTAATACCAATATAGGTTTTTGTGCCACTTACAGATCCGTCCAACGCAGTAACATTTGTGAAATCCCATAAATCAGCACTATTTTTTGCTCTGGCAGCAGGAATTTCTGTTCCGGCAAAACCACCATAAATAGCCACACCGTCTTTTAATGTAACCGTTCCGCTTAAATAATAAGTACCATTAATAATCCAAACCTGATCGCCTGTACCAAAGGCTGCGCCGGCAAATGTGGGTGATGCTAAGCTTTTATCGGCAAACCATTCGTTGAAGGATTTTGCGGAACCGCCATTAACAGTTGACAGATTCACTACATTTCTACCGCTAAGAACTGTGCCACTCCAACTTGAACCTGAACCTTGTTGCACCAAATAAGTGGCAACATTTGGAGTAGCTGCTGTGGTGGGAGTAGCTAAACCATCTCCAGTAGTATAGGAGCGTATTTGCACATTGTAACTAGTACCATTGGTTAACCCTTTAATTAAAATTGGACTTGTGGTTTGACCTGAAGAAGTCCAGGTGCTGCCTCCATTAGTTGAATATTTGTAATTTGTAACACCAGTAGGATCTGCATTTGTAAATGCTACTGAAAGCTGACCGTTATAGGGAGTAATTCCGGTAATTACCAACGGAATTGTAACAGTCACATTTTTTGTAACTGACACTGTCTCGTAATTAGTACCAACTTGTTGAGCACGAATGGTAGTTGTACCAACACCAACAACCGTTAAAGTTGTTCCACTTACTGTAACCACACCCGGATTATCAGAAGAATAAACAATATTGGTACCCGCCGGAGATGATCCGGTAGAAATGTCGGATGTAGCTGCCGATAAAGTCTGTGCCGATGATGCCGTAGTCAATGTTAAATCTGATTGAGCCGACCATTGTAAATTGGGTGAGGTTTTATACTCATACGCACCAATAGCAGGCAAAGTCGGAGATGTTGCAAAATATTTACCATCTTTATCCAGAGGGCTAACAGCTGTTGGTGAATTTGGTAAATAAATCCCTTTGTTAATTAAATAGGAACTACTTTGTAATTTCCAGTTCGATTGTTTGATGGTTGTTGAATCAGTAGCATTAAGAGTGCTTAATGAAGAACCTACTTTAGTATTAATTACAGGAGATTTAAATAACGGTTGATTGGTACCTGTATCATTCGTTGATGATAAGGTAAAATTGTTGCCTGTGATGGTTGTTCCATTCTCAGTAACTGTTTGTCCACCATTTGTAAAGTTCTTAGTAATTGAACTGGATGCTGACGTTGTTGAATTAACTGATATATTTGCTACTGTTGAAGCACCATAAGTATTATTCCAAAGTACATTATTTTGTGTAATATTTATGGTGTTGACGTTATTTGGTGTACTTAACCCTGCAATTGAAACATTGGTTGATTTATTATTGGCTATAGTGCAATTAACAATAGAGTCATTCCCTGTGACGCTATAGACATTAACTGTTGCACCAACATTAGATGTAGTTCCACCAGTACCGTTATAAATCATATCGTTATTATGAATCAAACAATTTCTAACCGAAGGAAATGGTGAAACAGAAGGAACTATTCCTATTAACATACCACGAACCTGATTTGCTGCAGATGCGTTAACAGTAACCAGGTTGTTTCGAACTGTACAATTTGAGAAGTTTGTATAATTAATACTAATAAAAGGATAGGCAGCGTTAGCAGTTGTAGTATTGTAAGTTACATTATTTTTTTCAAACAAACAATTGGATACGGTTGTTGCTCCACCACTTGAAGTCCTAAAAAACATTTCATAAGGCGTTGCTGTAAAATTACTTGGTGTAAACGTAACCACTGAGTATTTCATGGAATTATTTTTAAAAATAGTACCAGCTATTAGGTTAATGGTACGCATAAAAACAGTGGTCGTTGTAGACGCATTTGTACCCACATGTGTAATGGT
>CAIKVR010000075.1 GCA_903830915.1 uncultured Bacteroidales bacterium | reverse complement strand
GTATTTATGAATATTCGCGAGTTGGAACTCGCGAGACCCAAAAATAAAGACATTTCAGAAAAAGTCAAGACGGCTTCTATTTTTATTTTCAATAAAGCATGTTGTCTTAATAAACAGAGCTTTTGTTGCTCCACTATCCAATTTTAGAAACAATTACATTCTAATAAATTCTGAAAATATGTTGTATCATAGATGCAAAATACAGGAATCGAAGCAATCAATTTTAACTCTACATTTTTAAGTAATGTTTCATTGAAGACAATATGGTAAGGCTTAAATTATGTGTTAATCATTAAAATAATTACAAAAATGGATTAAAAACGACATATCTGTAGTATTTAATGTAAAATACACTTTTAATTAACTAATAAATGGCAATCATATTGGTTAATTTGTGTAATTTTGCACGGCTTTCTAAAAAAACGAAAAACTATATTCAGGATTTCTTAAAAAGTAATTGACACTTTATTATCAAATAACCTTAAGTAAATACATTAACAGGGAAGCTTATTTGCAAATATTTAGCTGTGAAAATAATTAATATCAAGGGTTTAATTCTAATTTCATTTTTATTTATCACATTTGGTGTTTTTGCAAATGTAACTAAAACCGTAGGTATAACCGGTGCTGATTATGCAACCTTAAAATCAGCATTTGATGCTATCAATTATGGCACATTGACCGGTGATGTTACATTACAAATAATAAATAATACCACTGAAACCACTTCCGCCATCCTCTATCAGAGTGGTTACACAGGCTCTGGAGGCACTTCTAGTTACAGTTCAGTAAACATATATCCCACCACCACCGGACTAACCATTCAGGGAAATCTGGCAACTCCGCTGATTGATTTGAATGGTGCAGATAATGTTACTATTGATGGTCGTGTCAATGCAAGCGGTAGTACAAGAGATTTGATAATCACAAATACAAGCACTTCAGCCACAGCCGGTACATCTACTATCCGGTTTGTAAACGATGCTTCTTCCAATACAGTTAAGTACTGTAACATTAAAGGTTCCGAAACCGTTGCCACTTCAGGAATTGTTTTCTTATCTACAGCAGCTACAACCGGAAATAACAATAATACCATAGACAATAACAATATTACCAGTTCGACCGATGCCAATCGTCCATTAAATGCCGTTTTCTCAACCGGAACAGCCTCGTTTGAAAACAACAATATTACCATCAGCAATAACTCAATATACAATGTATTGAGTCGTTCAACTGCTTCGTATGGAATAAACCTGGCAGCTAATACAACTGATTGTACCATTATCAATAACAGCATTTACGAAACCGCTACTTTTATTCCCACCGCCTCGGTAGCTTATACCGGCATTTATATAAACAATGCCACAGGGAATAATTTCACAGTTACAGGTAATTACATTGGAGGTCAGTCGACTTTGTGCGGAGGAAGTGCCTGGACAAAAACAAATGCAGCAAACAGTACCTTCACTGCAATTAATCTCAATGCAGGAACTACCACTGCCAGTAATATTCAGGGGAATACCATTCAAAATTTCGCATGGAGTAATTCCAGTTCCACTACCTGGACAGGAATAACTATTACTGCCGGAAATGTGAATGTGGGAACTACTTCAGCCAATACCATTGGTTCAAACAGTGGAACCGGTTCAATATCCGTTACCGGTGCTGCAACAGGAACCATTGTGTATGGAATCAATATTTCTTCAACCGGAACTGTAGATTGCGAAAATAATATTATTGGTTCTATAACCGGTAGCAGTACTTCAGCTTTAGCCACTAATATATATGGGATATATAAATCGGCAGTTGC
>CAIKVR010000074.1 GCA_903830915.1 uncultured Bacteroidales bacterium | reverse complement strand
GCAACTGCCGATTTATATATCCCATATATATTAGTGGCTAAAGCTGAAGTACTGCTACCGGTTATAGAACCAATAATATTATTTTCGCAATCTACAGTTCCGGTTGAAGCAATATTGATTCCATACACAATGGTTCCTGTTGTAGCACCGGTAACCGATATTGAACCGGTTCCACTGTTTGAACCAATGGTATTGGCTGAAGTAGTTCCCACATTCACATTTCCTGAGGTAACTGTTATCCCTGTCCAGGTAGTGGAACTGGAATTACTCCATGCGAAATTTTGAATGGTATTTCCCTGAATATTACTGGCAGTGGTAGTTCCTGCATTGAGATTGATGGCAGTGAAAGTACTGTTTGCTGCATTTGTTTTTGTCCATGCACTTCCTCCGCACATAGCCGACTGACCTCCAATGTAATTTCCAGTAACCGTGAAATTAGTCCCTGTAGCATTGTTTATATAAATGCCGGTATAAGCTACCGAGGCGGTGGGAATAAAAGTAGCGGTTTCGTAAATGCTGTTATTGCTGACAGTAGATCCAATGGTATTGGCTGCCAGGTTTATTCCATACGAAGCAGTTGAACGACTCAATACATTGTATATCGAGTTATTGCTGATAGTTATATTGTTGTTTTCAAACGAGGCTGTTCCGGTTGAGAAAACGGCATTTAATGGACGATTGGCATCGGTCGAACTGGTAATATTGTTATTGTCTATAGTATTGTTGTTATTTCCGGTTGAAACACCTGTAGAAAAGAAAACAATTCCTGAAGTAGCAACAGTTTCGGAACCTTTGATGATACAGTACTTAACCGTATTGGAAGAAGCATCGTTTACAAACCGGATAGTGGATGTACCGGCTGTGGCTAAAGTGCTTGTATTCGTGATTATCAAATCTCTGGTACTACCGCTTGCATTAACACGACCATCGATAGTAACATTATCTGCACCATTCAAATCAATCAGCGGAGTTGCCAGATTTCCCTGAATGGTTAATCCGGTGGTGGTGGGATATATGTTTACTGAACTGTAACTCGAAGTGCCTCCAGAGCCTGTGTAACCACTCTGATAAAGGATGGCGGAAGTGGTTTCAGTGGTAAAACTATTAATTTTGAGGTCAAGTGCACCGGTATGTGTTCCGTTGTTAATATTATCAAATGCATTTTTCAACGTAAGATACTGAGCTTGAAAAACACCACTTTTCCACACTTCCACACTTAATAATAAGGAAATATCAAAAGCACCTATCGTTGGAACTACTGTACGGCTTGTTGATGAATAATCGGTAGTGATTCCAGTTCCTGTTGTTCCAACAAGTCGTCTATAGGTCGGTATATAATCAGTTGAATTTGTTCCGCCGGCGCTTGTAAAAACAGGATTCAAAGTAATACTATTTAAATTTTGACCAATGGAAGTCTGGATAGAAGTTAATAAATTCAAATTGGTATTATTGTAATATGCAAGAACACCACCGTTTCCGGGTGCATAATAATCGTTGTAATCAATTGTCAGATTGCTTGTTGTTGCGTAATTAAAGAATGTGACATAATGTAAATTTAAACCACTTGTCGTAGAACGTGAATTATTAAATATATTATTCCGGAAATTACGGGTATTTGACGAAGAGGCACTATACAAACCATAAGATTTGTTAGTTATTCCGGATGATAAACTTCCACTAATATATATCGAATTGAAATACAGGTTACATGTTTGAGATCCTGCTCCCGAATCGTATATACCATATATTGTGGTGGCTGTATTTCCTCCGAGACTGATGATATTATTTGAATATGTGGTAGCACCTGATGCTATGTCAATACCATAAATCTTAGCTGTGGTAGTCCCTGGGTTTACTGAAAGGTTATTAATGAAATTTCCTGACACAACATTATTACCGGTTCCTGCTGAAAAATATAACCCGATAACACTTCCGGCAAACGAAGTATAGCTATTTGAAAGGTTAGAAATGGTATTCCCGTTTACCGTCCGAAGTGTTGAAGCAGTGATTACGATTCCTCCCACACTGGCAGTATTTGTAGCTGAATTATTTGCATTGGCAATAGTCAGGTTTTTGATAGTATTATTTGAAACAATATTTGCTCCGTTGGTTGAGCAAATTCCGTTTATCAATCCGGCAGTGCCAACCGTTGTATTAGCTGTACTGTTTGTCAGATTGGCTATGGTATTGCCGTTGATAGTTACTGTTCCGGTTCCTGCTGAATAAATACCGTATACTGTCTGGGCATTGGCAGTACTGGTAGAACCTGCAATAATGCTGTTTGCTGTTGTGTTACTTCCTATCGTGTTATTACTGATTGTGGTTGTTCCCGCAACTGCAGATTTATAAATTCCGTAAATATGTGTGGCTAAAGCTGAGCTGTTGTTACCGGTTATTGACCCGATATTATTATATTCACAATCTACAGTTCCAGCACTTGTAACATTAATTCCATACACAATAGTACCTGTAGCAGCACCTGTTACAACTATTGAACCTGTACCTGTAATTGCACCAATTGTGTTGGCAGAAGTCGTTCCTACATTGACATTTCCGGTTGTAATATTAATTCCTGTCCAGGTAGCAGAACCTGAATTGCTCCATAAAAAGTTCTGTATGGTATTCCCTTGTACATTACTTGCAGCGGTTGTTCCTGCTGTGAGGTTGATGGCAGTAAAAGTACTGTTGAATGTGTTTGTTTTAGTCCATGCACTTCCTCCACACAGGGCAGCCTGACCACCAATATAATTTCCTGATATTATGAAATTATTTCCAGTAGCATTATTAATGATTATTGCGTTGTAAGCAACTGAACCGGTTGGGATAAAGGTTGCTGTTTCGTAAAAGCTATTATTGATGATAGAGCAAGTTGTGGTATTTCCGGCAATATTTACCCCGTTTGAAGCAACCAATCGATGTAAAAAGTTATAAATATTATTATTGCTAATCGTCAGGTTATCATTTTCGAAACCTGATGTTCCCGCCGAATAAACCGCATTCAATGGTCTGCTTAAATCTGCTGAGTTCGTAATATTACAGTTGTCAATAGTATTGTTATCATTGCCCGTCAGAGCAGCGGAAGAAAAGAAAATAACTCCTGAAGTGGCAATAGTCTCCGAACCTTTTACCGTACAATACTTAACTGTATTTGAAGTTGCATCATTTACAAAACGAATGGTTGAAGTGCCTGCGACGGCTGAAGCACTGAGATTGGTTATAATCAGTGATTGAGAAGAACCAGTTGCATTAACGCGACCATCGATAGTTACATTATCAGCTCCATTTAAATCGATAAGTGGTGTTGCCAGATTTCCGGAAATGGAAAGACCTGAAAGAACAGGATATATTTTGATTGCGCTATAACTCGAAGTACCTCCCGAACCGGTATATCCACTTTGATACAAAACTGCTGAAGCTGTTTCAATGGTGTTGTCCTGAACTTTGATATCAATATTTCCGGTATGAGTTCCAAAATTTATAGCATCGAAGGCTAATTTCATAGAAGTGTACTGCCCCTGCAATGCACCCGATGTCCACACCTGAACATTATAGGTTAATAATCCTTCAAATGCACCCATTGTCGGGGTTGTTGCACGGGTAGCTCCGGGATAATCAGTTGCTATTCCGGATATTGTATTACCACGTAATGTTCCTGTAGAAGGATCATAATCGACAGGAGATGAACCTCCTGGGTTTGCAAATAAAGGATCTATAGATATGCTTAGCAAATCTTTGGTACTGACAAGGGGTAAAGAGTTTACATTATTTGTATTATAATACCCTAACACTCCACCGGTTCCCGGAGCAAAATAATCGTTGTAATCAAGTGTCAGACTTGTATTAACAGTATAATTAAAATATGCAGCATAGTGAAGGTTTGAACCACTAATTGTTGACCGCGAATTGTCAAAAATATTATTGCTGTAATTTCGGACATTCGAAGATGCTGCACTGTATAATGCATACGAAGGATTTGTTGTTCCCGTAGCTAAACTCCCACCTATATAAACCGAATTAAAGTATAAATTACATGCCTGTAAATTTTGACCTGAATCATAAATGCCGTATATGGTAGTGGCAGTATTTCCACCCAGACTGATTATATTATTATAATAAGTTGCAGCACCCGAAGCAATTTTGATTCCGTAAAACGACGCACCCGTAGAAGCTGGATTTACGGATAGATTATTTATAAAATTACCCGACACAACATTTGCCCCCGTACCGGCTGAAAAATACAACCCGATTACACTTCCTGAAAATGATGAATAATTATTTGATAAATTGTAGATTGTATTTCCGGTTATTGTACGTAAAGTAGCTGTTGAAAGTACGATTCCTCCTACACTGGCTGAATTTGTGCCTGAATTATTTGCATTTGCAATGCTTAAATTTCTGACTGTATTGTTTGTAATGGTATTAGTTCCGTTGGTGGAACATATTCCATTAATTATACCTGTTGTAGCAAGTGTAGTATTTGTTGTATTGTTGTTCAGGTTTGATACAGTATTGTTATTCATTGTTACAGTTCCTGTACCCGCCGTGTAAATACCATAAACTGATTGTGCATTGGCAGTACTGGCAGAACTGGCATTAATGCTGTTTGAAGTGGTGGTACTTCCAATTGTATTATTACTGATGATGGTAGTTCCGGCAACTGCTGCTTTATTGATTCCATAAAAATTAGAAGCCAGTGTGGAACCATTATCAGCAGTAATAGAACCGATTATATTATTTTCACAATCAACCGTACTTGCTGTGGCAATATTTACGCCATACATAATAGTACCGCTTGCACCTCCGGTTACAGCAACCGATCCTGTTCCGGTTGAGGCTCCGATAGTATTTCCCACTGCTGTTCCAATGTTGATACTTCCTGCCGCTAGATTAACGGCTGTCCAGGTAGCTGCTCCTGAATTACTCCACACAAAGTTTTGAATGGTATTTCCCTGAACATTGCTTGTGGTGGCACTTCCAACATTCAGATTAATGGCGGTGAATGTGCTGTTATAGGCATTTGTTTTTGTCCACGCACTTCCGGCACATAATGCTGCCTGCCCGCCAATGTAATTTCCTGAAACTGTGAAATTATTACCGGAAGTATTATTAATATTAATACCAATATATGCCACCGAAGCCGTTGGAACAAAGGTTGATGTTTCGTAAAAACTATTTCCGGTGACTGTACATGATGTTGTATTTGTGGTTAAATCAATGCCGTACGAAGCAGTTGAACGATTTAGGAAATTGTAAAAATTACTATTACTATTACTAATGGTCAGATTATCATTTTCAAAACCAACTGTTCCGGCAGAATACACAGCATTCAACGGTCGGTTGGCATCAGCTGAGTTGGTAATATTACAGTTATCAATTGTATTATTGTCATTACCCGTTACCGATGCTGTCGAAAGGAAAATAATACCCGATGCAGCTACAGTTTCAGATCCTTTTATTGTACAATACTGAATATCATTGTTGGTTGCATCATTTATTAATCGTATAGTCGTTGTACCGGCAGTAGCAGAGGTATTAGTGTTTGAAATTATCAAATCTTTATCAATACCGGCAGCATCTACACGCCCATCAATGGTAACATTATCCGCACCATTCAAATCTATTAAAGGCGATGCCAGATTAGCAGTAACTGACAGACCTGACGAAACGGGGTAGATTTTGACAGACGAGTAACTAGAAGTTCCCCCAGAACCGGTATAACCACTTTGGTAAAGTACTGCTGAAGCTGACTCAATAATATTATCCTGAATTTTTATTTCAATATCACCTGTATGTGTTCCATAATTTATTGCATCAAAAGTTGACTTCAGCGATGTGTACTGACCTTGTAAAGTCCCTGATGTCCAAACCTCAATATTATAAAACAAATTGCCTTCAAATGATCCCATGGTGGGTGTTGCAGCACGGGTAGTTCCAGAAAAATCAGTTGTTATTCCTCCGGTTGCTATTCCCCTGATGATACCCGCAGCAGGAATATAGTCGGTAGCATTTGCACCTCCTGCATTTGCAAATTGCGGATCAATCGACACACTTAACAAGTCTTTGTTACTTACCAATGGTATTGCCCCCACATTAGCAGCATTGTAAAACCCCAACACGCCACCTGTTCCCTGAGCATAATAATCGTTATAGTCAAGAGTCAGATTGCTGTTTGTAGCATAATTGAAAAAAGCAGCATAATGCAG
>CAIKVR010000073.1 GCA_903830915.1 uncultured Bacteroidales bacterium | reverse complement strand
TTAATTGCTTTGGACTTACATATTCCGGCACTTGTGCACGCTTTTTACGGGGTGATGTCATATTTCCTTGCAGTTAGTTGCACAAAAATAACCATATAATATTGAATAACAATCAGTTCTGAGTTTTTCAGCAGACCCTATTTACATGATTAATGTGAATTATTCTCCATTGAACTGAATAATTTTCTATTTGCTGAACTGTAAAAAGTTCATTTCTTTGTACTGTAAATCAGATACTTGAACATTTAAACTTATCACTTATCTTAATTTACGTCTAAATACCATACTGTTTTATTCGGATTGACACAGTGTTCTTTTAATATGTCCGGATAATTTTCCGTTGCTTATTGTTCGTAAACTAATAATTCACACTAATTTAGAAAAGTAATAGACCATGAAAAACCTTTTACGTAACGTTTTTATTTGTTTTATTTTAGTCTCTTTGGCTGGTAGCGGTAATGTATTTGCTCAACGAAAAGTGGAAAAACTTGGTCGGGGTGTGGTAGCTACTAACACCGGAAGCGGAAAAGCATTTATCAGTTGGCGTTTTTTGGCATCCGACCCTGTAGATATTACTTTTAATGTGTATCGGTCCATTGGCGGGGCAACAGCAACTAAACTGAATGCAACTCCGATTGCAAGTATTACCAACTACTCAGATATTACAGCAAGCACCAGTTCAACAAACTCCTATTATGTGAAACCGGTTATTGACGGAGTAGAACAAGCAGCTAGTAAATCATTCAGTATGCCCGGAAGTGCAACTTCCAAAAGCTATTCTACCATTCAACTGGATACCACGTGGCTAGCTCCATTAGGTTTGATTGCAAGTGACTATATGGTTCAACATATTTACGTTGGCGATCTGGATGGTGATGGTGAATACGATTATGTGGTCAAACGGTTACCGATTGATTCGCACAATAACATAATGTTAGAAGCCTATATGAGCGACGGTACTTTCAAATGGCGCATTGATTTAGGCAAAAATGTAGAACAAGGTGCTCCTACTCATAATCCATTTGTACTTGTTTACGATTTTGATGGAGATGGCAAGGCAGAAGTTTTGACACGTTCCGGTGTAGGAACAAAATTTGCCGATGGATATACCATACCTGCCAATGCTTCGGGAATAACTGACTATAGAACTTTTCCGGCAGTATCACTGGGCTATATGTTGAATAGCGATGCTGTTCCCGAATATATTTCGATGGTGAATGGATTAACGGGTGTTCAGATTACCAAAACAGATAACATTCCTCCCGGAGCAAAATCTACCTGGACAACGTATTGGGGTGATAATTACGGACACCGAATGGCTATGAGTTATGCAGCTGTGGCTTATCTGGATGGTGTGCATCCAAGTATAGTTACTTCGCGAGGACCGGGCGATAAAATGGATGTAATGGCATTGGATTTTGCAAACAACACGTTTACTACCCGCTGGAAATGGTCATCGAGAAATAACACAAGCATTCCAACCGGATACCGTTGGAATGATTTTCATAATCTTCGGGTGGCCGATGTAGATGGTGATGGAAAAGATGAGATTTGTTTTGGTGTGAATACAATGGACGATAATGGTACACCTTTATATTATGCAGCCACTGATATTGGTCATGGCGACCGCTTTGTAGTAGCCGATATTGACCCCGATCGTCCCGGACTTGAATGTTATGCTATTCAGCAATCGAGCAATATACTTGCTGTATATTATGATGCCAAAGATGGCAGTCGTATAAAAACATGGAGTGCCGATACAATTCGCGATGTGGGTCGTGGCGATGTAGGTGATCTTGATCCACGCTACAAAGGACTGGAAATGTATTCGTATGCACACGATGGCATGTTCAATGCTAAGGGCGACAGTATTTCATCCTCATTTCCTCATCCGGCACTTTCTATCTGGTGGGATGGCGATTTACAACGCGAATTGCTTGATGCTGCCGATGGCAATGGCTACAATCCTGTAATTAATAAGTGGGATTATGCTACACAATCTACTACACGGTTACTTAGTTTGTATAGTCAGGGGGGCGGATATTCCACAAAAACACCTTATGCTGGCAGGGCTGCACTGTATGGCGACATTTTGGGCGATTGGCGCGAAGAAGTTTTTTGCGAGAATGATAAACGCAGTGAAATAAGAATATTCTCGGCAACATCAGCCACTACCAACCGGATTTATTGTCTTATGCAAGATCCCGAATACCGTTTATGTATTCCTTTAAAAGGATATTTACCATCTACCGAAGTGGATTATTACCTGGGGGTAGGAATGGCCACACCACCAATACCACCTATTTTTGATGCTAAAAAAGTATGGAAAGGTGGATTGAGCAGCAATATTTGGGATACTGCTACTAAAAACTGGTCTGCAAACAGTGTATCGAGCACGTTCGCTAACAACGACAGTGTGATGTTCGATTTTACCGGATTGACCAATACATCCATTCAGCTATCTGGGGCATTAACGCCCGGACAGATTCTGGTAAATTCCCCTAATAATTATTCGTTTGGCGGAACAGGTTCATTGGCAGGAACAATGGGGTTATTTAAATACGGCAAAAGCACACTGACTTTATCAACCAAAAACAGCTATACCGGAAAAACAGTTGTGAACGAAGGAACACTCTATGTCAATGCTAAGCTTTCGGGTAGTCCTGTAACGGTTTATAGTGCGGCAATGATTGGTGGATCTGATACCATTGCACAAGCAATCACTCTAAAAACAGAATCAACCGTTGCCCCCGGAACTACATCCACAGTTGGTACGCTCACATTTGGAAGCGGACTTACACTGGTTGGGCAAAACACCTGTTTATTTGATATTACCAATGACGCAACAGGTCTTATAAAACCAAGCGATAAAATAGTAGTAACCGGAAATCTGGTGATTACCGGAGCAAATAATTTTGTGTTTAATAACCTGTCGGGAACGGTAAACGATGGAAAATATCCACTAATTAAATACTCGGGTACTTTCACCGGAAATTTGAGTTTGCAGAATCTGACTGGAATTACAGATCAAAATTGTTCGTTGAAAGACAGTATAAATACTATCTGGCTTGTGGTATCTACGGGTAATCCAAATCCGGTTGGTAGTTTAATGCATCAATGGAATTTTGACGATGGAACAGCCAATGATGCTGTAACGTCAGCACCTGCAAATGGAACCTTAACAGGTGGCGCAACCATTGTAAACAAAGCACTTACTACCACTGTCAACGGGCAATATGTTTCACTTCCGGCTGCCACGCTGGCTATAAAAACCTATCCGGCCATCACCATGGAAGCCTGGTGTACATCGTCGGGTACTACTAATCCAATGTTGTGTTATTTTGGGAATACAACAGCCGGCAAAGGTGCTCAGGGCAGTTTTATGTCTACTTCCAGTCGGACAGCCATCTCATGCATCAGTACTACTGCGCCAAATACAACAGAAAATAATGCAAGCGGTATTAATTGCAACGATGGAGCATTGCATCAGCTGGTTTCTGTTATTAATTCCAATAGCATTTCATTTTATGTGGATGGTGTTTTTCAATCAACAACCACATTGACAACGGGGAATAACATTGCTGCTTTAGGTACAGGAGTTGCCTATCTGGCAAAAAGCGGTTATACTGCCGATCAAACTTTTCTGGGTTCCATCAATAAGTTTAGCATTTACAATAAGTCATTAAATACCACTGAAATACTTTACCTGTACAAACAGGGTGCAGAAGCATCGCTGTCAACTTCCAAAGCATCCATTTCATTGGATAATATAAATACAAACACTACATTTACGGTAAACGGAGCCAGTTTATCGAGCGATATTAGTATTACAGCCCCTACGGGAATAACGGTAAGCCCGACGAAAATTTCGAAAGATAGTGCCACAAATGTGACGGTGACTGTAACTTACGATGGAATAACAAGTCCGTTAAACGGAACTATCACATTAACCACCGGTAATGTGCAGAAAACTATAGCAGTTACTGCGTTGGTTGCGCTGACTCCAAGCTATTATATTAATGAGACTTTTGATGGACTTACAGCATTGCCAACCGGATGGACCACAACACGATCACCCTATGGAAATACAACATCTACTAATCCAACAATTACATCCAATATGCTCCAGTATTCGTCGGCAAGTGCTGCAGCTAACCGGGGTGCAGGAATAAGTATTCCTACATCGGGCTCAGATCCAATAGTTTATATTGATTTCGACTGGCAAATAGGATCGCCTATTACCAACTATAAAAATGCGGCTTTACTGATGTTTCACGACAATAAAACTCCGTCTGCTCCAAAAGATATTTTAGGCCTGTATTTTGGACCCTGGGGCGAAACCGATGTATTGCATTGCTGGAATATGTTTAACCCGGCAACCGATTCAGCATTTATAAATTCTATGCAAACTTATCCGTCTTTCCGAAAAGCCGGTACTTCCAATGCAACCACCACTACCCTGAATGCTGCTACAGCACTTGGTAACGGAGGAACTGCTTTTGCCCTTAATATGACTTATAATGTGAAAGCAACCCTGAATTTTAATACGCATCAAATTGCTAAACTGAAAGTGACGAAACTTTCTGATAATACTTTTGTGGAAAAAACCAACTTACCGTTTATCGATAATACGGCATCTACTGTGGGCGAAATTAGCTTTACAGCCACCCGAAGCAGTTATACCGGAAATGGTGGAAACTCCGGTTGGACCACTCAGTTTGACAATTTGAAAATCTACAAAAATGTTACCAACGTAACTGTCAATTACATTGATCAGGATGGAACTGTATTCAAATTGAGAGCTGTAACATCGCTGGCTGAGGGCACTACTTACAATGCCCTGACTGCAGATTACAATACTATCGATATTGCTCAATATCATTACGTGTATAGTAGTGCACTTATGGGTACAAGAGGTGGAAATTCAAGTATTACCGTTGCGGTGGGTGCTACCATTAACCTGTATTTTCAGCGAACAGCACTGACAACTTACAACAAAAATGCCGGGTTGAACAACCTGAGCGTATTTCCAACCATAACCAGAGGTTTAATTAGCATAGCGGGTGAACCTGCTTCAGTCGAAATAGTAAATCTTGCCGGACAGGTTGTAAAGCATGTAATCCTGAATGAAGGAAAAACATCGGTAAGTTTAACTGATTTATCAACAGGAGTCTATTTTGTGAAACTTCATTCTGCATCGGGTGCTGTAAAAGTTCAAAAAGTTATTTATCTGAAATAAATTATGCTATACCCCACTAAAATGGGTTATCGAAGTACGATGGGTCTAAACATATTCAGCATTTTCACGCAGCAAAAGTCATTTTTAATGGATTAGGAGCTGTTTAAGTATTAATCACTACTGCTACCGCAAAATCGGTGTAAATCTCCCATGCCCCGAAGGATTTATTCCTTCGGGGTTTTTGTTTTTTTAATTTCATGGCAGTTGGTTTAAAATATAAAAGTTACAGAAGTAGTTTCAAGTACTTGAATTAGGTTCTGTAACTTTACAAAACCCAATTCAAGTGCAATAATTGGGTTCTGTAACATTACAAAATGCATTTCAACGACAATAATTGACTTCTGTAACATTACAGAAGTAGTTTCATCTGCATTTTTCGTATTTTGTAATGTTACAGAGAGCATTTTAACTGCATTTTTTACGTTCTGTAACCTTACAGAACCCAATTCAAGTGCAATATTCGGTTTCTGTAACTTTTATGTTGGGACAATTCAGGTTGCAAATTATACTTTCTAAAAAATATCAACCCAAACCTGTCCTGTCGGATACACTTATAAAAAGAGAAAATGGTTGCGTTGTTTCGTGAACAGTCACCTCTCAGCTCGTTGCATCGGATGTTTCAATGCTCCAACATCCCTCTCAGCCAGTTGCATGGGATGTTTCACTGCTGCAACATCCCTCTCAGCTCGTTGCATCGGATGTTTCACTGCTGCAACATCCCTCTCAGCCTGTTGCATGGGATGTTGCACTGCTCCAACATCCCTAATTGTTGACTTCATAGAATGTTGCACAGGTAAAACATCCCTAATTGTTGACTTCATAGGATGAAATACAGCGAAATCATCCCATGCTATTGACTGACTGAACGGAATAGAGTTTGAAGTCGTCTTGAATTTTTATAATGACAAGACGACATTCCTGATTGTTGTTTAAGAAATCCTACACCTACAAATAGCACCATTGCATAGGGTTAAAACCCTACGCAACCACAAATAGGTCGTCGCTATGCGACTTGCACAACTATACATTCAATAAGTGGCATAGCCACGACCGATTTGCTGAGCGCGTAAATTTATTCATACGCTCTGATAATGGAGCATGTGGTTTTATTCGTTCACACTGATTCCCACCCACCTCCCCGTAAAATTTATCCACCTATTCGTGTACATGTGTCCAATACGTCAATAATCAGTCAATAACAAATAGGTGTTATAAACCTAGGAGTGAATAAAATTCTATACATTCGGATTTTTTTCCATTGTAAGGAGCAAAATTATGTTGTTTTTTTGTACCGTTCAAAACCGTAATTTTTAAACAACTATATATTAATCATTAATTTATTATTTTATGAAAAAAATCAAACTTTTATGGGTCGCCTTATTGGCGATTATGTGGACGGCTTTTCTGCAGGCAGAGAGCGTGTCAACAACTTTAAACACTCAACCATTTACCGGTCTTTCAGGTTATCCTACCGGTTGGGCTGCAACAAGTGCTCCTGCAATAGGTGCTAATACAGGTGGCAGTATTGCTTGGACAAGCGATATGATGACTTTTAGTGCAGGATCAGGTTCGGGTAACCGTGGGTTCTCTGCAGCATGTCCATCAACTGGAACAGCAACCATGGTTACTGTTAGTTACGATTTCGAAATAACAGTAGATAATGGCTTGGGTTATAGGAATGCATTGGGAGTAGCATTAGCTGACGCAAGTGGAAATGCTATTTTATGCCTATATGCTTGTGGTAACGATGCAAAATGGCATTACTGGAATCAAAGCCCTGCCTTAACAGTATTTAGCGCTGCTACATTTAATAATGCTGGTGCCGATCTTGCCACCACTAACACCCTTAATTCAGCCACACAAATAAATGTAGCTTATGCAAAAAATGTTTGGTATACTTTAACAGCTACACTTGATTTTACGAACCATAAAGTGGTAAGCATGTCATTGACTAAATCTGGATTAGCTGCAGTAACAGTATCTAATCAGGATTTTCTAAGTGCTTCAGCATCTAATTTGAATAAAATTACTGCATTTGACAATAGAAGTAGTAACCAGGGAAATGGTAGTAATGGAGCCATTACTGCAATTTTTGATAATTTCGTAACAGGCAAAATAACTGATGCAGGAACTATATCGAATAATGGACCACAATGTTATTCAACAGGTGTAACCGTTAGTACCACCGGATCCGCTCCAAGTGGTGAGACTTTCTACTGGCAAGCTTCTGCTGCAGGAACAAGTACGAGTTATCCTACAACATCAACCTATAATGTTAATGCCTCAGGAACTTATTACCTAAGATCATATACAACTACGGGTACTCTTTGGAGTACAGCCACAGCAGGTAATGCAGTTACCGTTTATCCATTATCAGTAGGTGGAACAGCTACCGCGGTGGATGCAACAGTACCTGATGCACATGGAACTGTTGTTAATTTGACTGGAAATACTGGTTCTACTATTCAGTGGCAAGTATCAACCAACGGGGTTGATTATACAAATGTTTCAGGTGGTAGCGGAGCTACAACAGCAAGTTACACCACTCAAAATTTAACAGGAGGTACAACATACTCTTACAAAGCATTGGTAACCAGTGGAAATTGTTCGACTACAGAATCAAGTGTAACAACAGTTTCAGCGGTTTCTTCGAATGCAGTTGTTACTGTCGGAACCTTATCAGGCAGCGGTACGTATGGTAAAGTAGCTAACGGAAGTACTTCTTCTTCTCAGAGTTTTACAGTAGAAGGAAGTCAATTGGCGGGAAGTATAACCATTCATCCACCAACCGGATTTGAGTTATCTTCTGATAATATTTCGTTTAGTTCATCCAACATTGTTCTAACAAACAGTGGAACGGTAACATCAACAACTATTTATGCCCGTTTTGCTCCTGCAGCAGTTCAGGCTTATACCTATACAAGTTCAAACGGTATTAGTGTTGCGAGTACCAATGTAAGCACTCAATATTTGAATGTAACCGGTACCGGTATTGCAGCAGAGCCTTCTACACAGACAAGTGCAGCCGGAGCAAGCAGCGTATTGCAAACTTCTATGACTTTCGGTTGGACTGTTGGTAGTGGTGCTAAATCGATTGTATTATATTCTACTAACAGCGATGTAGCAACAGCTCACGTACCTGTTGATGGAACAACATATACTGCAGGTACCGAAATTGCTACAGGTTATAATGTATTATATATAGGTACAGGTAACAGTGCAGGCTTATCAAGTTTAACTGCAGCTACGACTTATTATTTTGCCGTATTTACATTTGACGATGGTGGCATAGCAGGTTCAGAAAACTATAAAACATCTTCACCTGCAACGTTGACTCAGGCAACTCTAGCTAACTCCAATGCAACTGATTATTTCAAATCAGGAGCTACCGGTGACTGGTCAACAATTGCAACATGGTTAAGTTCTACAGATAATTCAAGCTGGCATATTGCAACTATGATTCCTCAGTCGAATTCTACAGGAGTTCTTGTTTCTGCTGCAAATCCAGTATTGATTACCAGTACTTCATTGACACAAGGATTTAGTATGGAAAATGATGCAACAGTTTCAGTTGAGCCGGGTGGTTCAACTGGCTATGGTGCAGCTTACAATTTTACTAATACTATTGCAGGAAGTGGTAGTGCGGTTAAAATTAAATCATTTACATCATCTTCTATAAACAACAACTCTATTGGATACAGTCCAACAATCAGCAACATTAGTACATTGAATATGGAAATGAATGTTGCAGGTGCAATAAAAGGCACAAACTGGGGAACTTGTTTTGGAGCTGTTTTACCATCAGGAACTCAATTAAATGTAACATCAACCGTTGGTTCAGCTGGTTTTGCGACATTATCAGATGGTATTCTTACAAACTATAAAGTAAACCTTGGTGCAAATGTAAGATTGTTCAAAAACTATAACCAAAATAGTAGTGGTGGACACTCTAATATCGTTGTAGGTGAAATTACCGGTGCTTCTACTTCAACAATCGAAGGTGGATTTATTACTGCTCGTTATTTGGACTATACAATTGGTGGAGCAAATACCGATGCTACTTTTGATGGAAAATTCAAGAATTATGTTGCCGGTGATCTTTTAGAAATTTTTAAAGTAGGTTCTGGAAACTGGACATTAACAGGTAATAGTACAGGATTTCTAACAGGTTTATTTACTGTTAGTGCTGGTAAAGTTACCTTAAACTCAGGAGCCGGATTAGGATCAGTACCTGTAACCGTAGCTTCTGGTGCAACTCTTCAGGGAGCAGGAAGCATTGGTGGTGCTGCAACAATCAGTGCAGGTGCAACCCTTAATGGTAGCTTGAATTTTGGCTCAACGCTGTCATTAGCAGGAACTACCAATCTGACAGTTACAAACTTCAGCAGTACTTATGATGTAATTACTACAACCGGTGCTGTAACAAACGGAGGAACACTTAATATTACTGTTTCAGCTTCAGCTCCTGCAGCAAATACTTCTATTAAACTTATCAATTCTGCCGGAGGTTATTCAGGTTCATTTAGTACTGTAAATATTAAAGATGGTTCAGGCACTTCATTGCCGGGTTATACTTATAATGCAACAACAGGTTATTTGAGTTATTTAGCTACTCTTTCTACTCAGGTAAGTAGTTTGTCGGTAACTTCTGCTACTCAAACCAGTGCTAACTTAAGCTGGACTGCCGGTGATGGAGCTAAGACACTTGTACTTTATTCAACCAACAGTGATGTAGCAACAGCTCATGTGCCTGTAGGCGCAACTGCCTATACTTTAGGTCAGGAAATTGCGACAGGTTACTTTGTAGGTTTTGCTGCTTCAGGAACATCTGCAACTATTTCAGGTTTAAGTGCAGGAACTCAGTATTATTTCGCTGCATTTAGTTTCAACGATTATAATACTACCGGACTGGAAAATTATCTGACTGCAAGCCCTGCAACAGCTAACACAACAACTCCTGCAAATTCAAATGCAACCGATTATTTCAAATCGAATGTTTCGGGTGGTGATTGGTCAACTGCAACTAACTGGTTAAGTTCTGCTGATAATTCAAGCTGGCATTTGGCAAGCATGGAACCACAGGCAACATCAACCGGAGTATTAGTTACAGCAGCTTATCCTGTATTGATTACCAGCACAAGTATGTCCTTACCATTTACGATGGAAGATAATGCAACTATTTCATTGGAACCGGGTGGTGCAACATCGTACAATGGTAACTTTACTGCATCGAATGCAATAACCGGAAACGGAGGTGCTATTACAATTAAAAATTATACTGCAAGTACTACTGGTAGTTCAAGCTATTCAATATATTGTTCACCTATTATTACCAATATCTCTACATTGAATTATGAGTTGGATATTGCAGGTTCAAAAGGTAGCAGCAGCACCCGTTGGTCAACTTCTTATGGAGCAACAGTTCCATCAGGTACACAGGTAAATGTAACATCTACCGTAGGTTCCGCCGGATTCGCACTTAGCTCAGATGTAGCTCTTGCTAATGCTAAAGTAAACCTTGGTGACAACGTTCGTTTATTAAGAAACTATAATCAAGCCAGTAGTTCTGGAGGTACATCAACGATTTCAATTGGTGAACTTTCAGGAAATTCTTCAACTACAATCGAAGGAGGATTTGTTAATGCTTCAAACCGTATATTAGCCTATGAAATAGGCAGCTTGAGTTCTGCGGATAATGTATTTGACGGTACTTTTAAAAATTATAGTTCAGCTCTGACTGCCCCTTTGAAAATCTATAAAAAAGGAACAAAAAACTGGACATTAACAGGAAATAGCAGCTCGTTTACACAAGGTTCATTTACAGTGGATGCCGGTACAGTAACTCTTGCCAGTGGTGCAAGCTTAGGTTCCGGAACAATTCCTGTAACAGTTACGGGTGGTGCAACTCTGGTTGTTGCTTCTGGTGCTACTTTACCAAGCTCTATCACAGTTAATGTGAACAACAACGGTGTTGGTCACTTGAATATCCGTGAAGGAAGTACTATCGCTTCATTTACTGTAAGTTCAACTTCAGCTCCTGCTGTAGGAACTGAATTAAGTGTATTTACTATAACTGATCCAAGCACTATTACATACACGGCTACTCCAACATTACCTGTAGGTTATAGTTACAATGCTACAACCGGTGTGATTACTTATAATGGAACTACTACAACAGGTGCAAATACTATTTCAGCATTAACATTACCTTCAAATGCAACAGTTCAGGTGAATGATGCTTCTCTTACTGTAGATCAAACTTCAACATTGAGAAACCTCACACTTGTTCCTTCAGCACAACTGAATGTAGCTTCAGGTAAGACGTTAACCGTTTCAACATTAAATCTTCAAAGTGATGCAACTGGCACTGCTACATTCGTTAATAATGGAACAGCACATATTACAACAGCTAATGTTCAGCAATATCTGACTTCAGGTCGTAACTGGTATATTTCAAGTCCGGTAAATGCAGCTCCAATTAGCGCGTTAAGCAGTGCTACTTCAGTTCAATTCTGGAATGAGCCAGTTGGAGCATGGTCTATAATAACAGATGGAAATTTAAATGCAGGTTATGGTTATGTATCAATAGGTACAGCTTCTATAGGTAATGTTACATTTAATGGAACACTGAATGATGGTGATATTACTGTAAATCTTACCCGTACAAAAGATGCAATCAAGACTGGTTTCAACCTGGTTGGTAATCCTTATCCTTCGTACTTAAACTGGGATGCTGCTTATGCAGATGCAGGTACAACTAACTTAGGAACAACTATCTGGTATCGTACCAAAAATACAGGCAACACTGCTTATGTATTTGATACCTATAATATAACAAGTCAGATTGGTACAGGTGCTAATGGTACTGTAGTAACAGGAAACATTCCTCCACTACAAGCATTCTGGGTGCGTGTAAATGCAGCAGGTGATGGTACTTCTACAACAGGAGCGATAACCTTTAAGAATACAATGCGTGCTCATAAAGGTTCACAGTTACAGGGTGATGCTCAGACTTATACCGATGGTAGTTTAAGAGCTCCATCCATGTTGAATCTTACACAACAGGTATTGCGTCTGCAGGTTTCTAACGGAACCAATATGGATGAAACAGTTATGTTATTCAATGCAAATGCAAGTAATGGTATTGATGGTTATGATTCAGAGAAAATGAATAATAATTCGGCTTCTGTTCCTGAAATTTATACAACTGTAGGCGCTGAACAATTAGCAATTAATGGATTGAATTCTATACCTTACAACACAGAACTTCCACTTGGATTTACTACGTTGACTGCAGGTACATTCAGCATTAAAGCTTCGCAAATCAGCAATTTTGCTGCGGGTACTCAGGTTATTCTGCGTGATAAAACACTGAATTACGAACAGGATTTGACTGCTGCAGATTATAGCTTTACTTCGGATGTAACTTCTTCAACAAGTAGATTTACGCTGGTATTCAAAGCTCCATCGGTTGCCACAGGACTCAATGCTGCAACTATCAGCACCTGGATTACAACCAATGCCAATAACGAATTGGTGATTAACGGTAATGCTAACGGAGCAAGTCTTGACGTGTTCAATGCTATTGGTCAGAGAATTGTATCGAAGAATCTGAACAATACTTCAACCCGTATTTCCTTAGAAAAAGGAGTTTATATGGTTACAATGTGTAAGAACGGACAAACCGTTACTCAGAAAGTAATAATGCATTGAGAGTAATTGATTGAATTAATTTTTTGAAAAAATTAATTGTTACCTACAAACCGCCTACCTGAACAGGGCAGGCGGTTATTAAAACAAAAATTAACCCGCAAAAAATCAACAGACATGAATAACAAAACACACAAATCAGTATATGCAGCTCCAACAGTTGAGCGCATAGAATTAGACAATGAAATAGCCCTTCAGTTGGAATCATCAATGACTCCTCCAAAAGCACCGGGTGAAGCAATGAATACTGCTCCTGAATATTTCAACAACGATCCATTCAAATCAAATCGCGGATAAATTCTTTTATTCATCTATAAAAAGAAATAAAAGTATCAGGTATTGATTTGTTAATAAAATATAGCCCGGATTCCATAACATGAGTCCGGGCTAATATTTTTATTGTGAGTAATCAATAGTATTTAATGATATTTTTAAGTTGTTTCCCCAAAACCGCAACATCGGGCATAACTGTCAACTATTTCAATAACCCAAGGCGTTGTTATTGGGCTAGTGTTGTGTTAAGCTGAAAATGTCGCATCTAAATTAGTTTATATTATTCTAAACTGCCCCTATATCCCCTTCCGATAAATCGGAATAAATTGCAGGAACTATCGAAGTTCGAGAATTGTAAACATATTCAGCATTTTCAAGCTTTAAAAAGTCCTCTTTACGGGATATAGGAGCGATTAATACTTAGTTGTTTTAGTATAAATAAATTCATGTCATGTACATAGAATCAAACTATTAAATACAGATAATCTCAAAAAAATAATACAATTCCAAATCACCAAAATATAAAAAAAACATTACATCTGAATTTGCTAACTGTATTCGCACAAAGGAACTCAGGTAACCGGACTTGGTACTTGTAAATGCCAACAATGAATTGGTAATTAGCGGGAATACAACCGGGGCAAACATAGAAATAATAAATGCTATCGGTCAGAAAATTGTATGTAAAAGTTTGAATACTATAAATTTAGTATTTAACATATCATTACATTCAGGTGTTTATCTGATTAGTATTCTCCAAAACGGAAATCAACGGGTTGAAAGAATAATAATACATTAAATTTCTGATTTGAATAATTTTCTAGATTATTGTACAATTCTCTATTGTCAAAAAAACTAAAATGATGTTCCTTTGTACCGTGTTTAATTTTAAATCATCAATTAACAAACTATATTATTTTACATTATGAAAAAAAGATTACTTTCATTAGCCGCACTGGCTTTATTTTTGACCGCTGCTATTCAGGCAACTACAGTGGTAAAGTTCTCAGATGATCTGTCAACAACGCCTGCAACTTATTGGGGTTTTTCAGGAGCTGCCGGAGGTACTATGACGTATGTAGGTGCAAGCCAACTTGAACAGTTTAGATGGAGTGCTTCAAATTCAGCAACCCGTTCTATTACTACTGTAACCGGAGGAACTGACGGTAAGGTAACTTACGAAATGATTGTCAAATACTATACTACCGGGACATCTGTTAACTCTGGAAATTGGTATTTGTTGGATGCAGCTGGTAATGCCATTACTGGTATTGCTTTTTTTAGAAGTAGTAGTCAGTGGAGAATTGGTCGTGCAACTACTTACACTGGTCCGGGTACACCTACAGTAGCACCAACCATTCAGGATTATTTGGCTGCAGATCAACCAATAGCAAAAATAACAATTGTTCTTGACTTTACTGCTAAAACTCTTACTTATAAAGCTCAACAAGGAACATGGGATGCTACTAATAAAGTGTGGACTGATGGAGCAACCAGTGTGACTGCTACTACGAATCTTGGCTTTATAAATGCAGCAGCGACTGATCTTACTACTTTCTACATGAATTATTGGAGAAAATCAACTACTACAGGTACAATTGGTTTTGATTTATATAAAGTAAGTGTAAGCCGTGATGAGGTGGCATCTACAGCCAGTGTAACTGTTAAGTTTAAAGATCAGGACGGAAATTACTTTAAAACTGACGAAGTTGCAACAGAACAGGTTGTTGCTAACCCATATAATGCAACATTGGTTCAAAAATCATCAGTAATCATTGGAGGAAATTATTATGTATTGAACCCTTCTTCAGCTATCAGTGTAGCATCAGTAGATGCTGCTGGTTCAACATTGGAGTTGCTTTTCCGTCGTCAGACAAATACTACTGATCTGACATGGAATGGAACAGCCGATACAAATGGTAATCTTTGGTCACAATGGTATCAGAATTTTACAAACAGTGCAGTTGCTTATGGATATCAGAATGGTTCTAATGTAACTTTTGGTGCTACAGCAGCTAACACAGCAGTTACAGTTACAGATGCTATTTCAATGGGCACAGGAAATATGAATATCACAGCACCGAATTATGCGATTACAGGAGCTGGAACAATAAGTGGTACCGGAAGTATGAACATTAATCTAGGTGCAAGTGATGCACTTACTTTAGGTGTAACTAATAACTTGTCAGGTACTACTCAAATTGCAGGTGGTCAAATTACTGTTACAAAAGCAGGAGCACTCGCAAACAGTGCTGTTGTTAACAGCACTACAACCTTACTTCCAAGTGTAGCTCTTCCTGCAATTACTTTTAATGCTTCGTCATCTATTCTTCCTTCTGCAGCTTCATCTATTGCTGGCATTACAGCATCGACAGGAACAAAAGTATCGGTAACAAGTGCCACAAATACTGTTAATGCACTTTCAGCTTTCCTAATTACACCTGCAGGAACTTTTACAGGAGAATTAGAATTAAATGGTACAGCTACTACAGAAACAAGATTCGGATTAACTGCTGCTAATGCTACTTACCTTGGTAGCGCGAAACTTGCTTTGAAAGGGAATGCATTAATGTATGTTGATGCCAATCATACAGCTACCACTATCAATGTTGGTTCACTTACAGGCGAAGCAGGCACCAAATTAGGTTGGGGTAGATCTTCAGCAACCGATCGTGCTATCACATGGAGTGTTGGTTCCTTAGGTGAAAGCACTGAATTTGCAGGAATAATTACAAATGTGGGAGGTTATAATGCTTCCGGATCATTTTGGTCAGGTCTACAAACTAACTTTATCAAAACAGGAGCAGGAACTCTTACCATGTCTGGTATTTCTAACAAACACAATGGTAGTTTTATTGTGAATGGTGGTGAATTGAAAGTGACTGGTGCGATCTGTGATACAACAGCAACAGGAGCAGCTGTAGATACCGTTTTAGTTGGAGCTTCAGCTAAGTTAAGCGGTACAGGTTTAATCGGAGGAAATACAAGAGTATTCGGAACATTAGATGGACGTTTAAGCTTTGCAAGTAACTTAACATTATCTCCTACAAGTGTTGTCAACTTAGTTGTAAATGGTTTTGCCACTTCAGAATTTGATTCAATAAAAGTAGTAGGTGCAGCTATTTATGATGGTACTCTTAATATTACTGTGTCAGCTCCACTACCTGCTTACGGTACTACGGTCAAAGTATTGCATGTAGGTTCTTATACTGGAACATTCTTAACCGTAAATGTTCCTGCAGGTTATAAATTTGACGAAACATCCGGAACACTCAGCTATGGTTTTTACACTAAATTAGGTGATGTAAACAGCAAACTTTCTGTTTATCCAACACTTACTAATGGAATCGTACATATTCAAGGTGGAAATGCAGTTTCTGCTGAAGTTGTAAACTTAGCAGGTCAGGCTGTAAAAACAGCTAATCTGACAAGCAGTACAACTATTAACCTGAGCGATTTGTCAATAGGAGCTTACTTAGTGAAAGTTCGTTCAATTGATGGTTCAGTTAGCGTTCAAAAAGTTGTTCTTCAGAAATAAAATCTGATTTTATAAATTTCAAAAAGCAGGTATCTCATTCGGGATGCCTGTTTTTTTATATACCCTAAATTCTGTTACTCCAAAAGTCTCGATAAATTAAAACAATTCAGTAAATTTGTACAATCAAATTAATACAGAAAAACATTTATGAAGAATCTAATTTTAAGCACATTATTGTTCGTTGGTGCAGGTCTGCTTTCTGCCCAGCAATCTTATTTCAAACCGGAGAAAATGGTTGAAACCGGGGTCTATTATTATCCCGAAGCATGGAATCCCGATCAATGGGATCGTGATTTAAAGAAAATAGCCGAAATGGGTTTTGAATTTACCCACGTGGCTGAATTTGCCTGGGCACAGATTGAACCTACCAAAGGCGTTTACGACTTTAAATGGCTTGATAAAGTGCTGGAAATTGCAGGTAAATACAACCTGAAAGTGATTATGTGTACTCCTTCGGCCACGCCACCCATTTGGCTCACCCGTAAATACCCTGAAATTCTGCTTGAAAAACCCGACGGTCAAACGGCCATGCACGGAACTCGCGAGCATTACTCCTGGTCCAGTCCGAAATATCAGGAACTAACCAAAAAGGTGGTGGAAGCTATGGCCAAACATTTCGGAAATGATAAACGCATTTGGGGATGGCAAATTGACAACGAGCCTTCGCATTATGGAGCGTTGGATTACTGTCCTGCAGCTCAGGCAAGCTTCAGAAGTTGGTTGAAAAACAAATACCAAACCATTGATGCTCTGAATAATGCCTGGGGAACCGCATTCTGGTCGGGAGTTTATTCCGACTTCAACCAGATTGAATTGCCCAATGAAGGACGATTAATCTCAGGCACTGCCAGTCCAACTTCGAAGGTGGATATGAAGCGTTTTAATGCCGATGAATGTGCCGCTTTTATCAGCCTGCAATGCAAAACGCTGAAAGATAATATCGCCAAAACGCAGTTTGTAACCTCCAACTTTATGCACGACCATAGCGATGTAGATCCGTGGCGGAGCAAAGACCTGGATTTTATCTGTTATACAATGTATCCGGTGGCAGGTTACACCGACGGTGTGGGTGATCAGGGATTCCGTATGGGTGACCCGTGGCGTATTTCGTTTGCCAACGACTTTTTCCGTTCGCTCAACGGCATTACCGGTGTGATGGAACTTCAGCCCGGTCAGGTAAACTGGGGCAGTTACAATCCACAACCCTACCCCGGTGTTATCAGGTCGTGGCTTTGGAATGCTTTTGCAGGTGGTTTGGATTTTATATGTTCGTACCGTTTCCGTCAACCGCTTTTTGGAGGCGAACAATTCCATTACGGAATGGTGGGAACCGATGGTGTTACGCCGCTGAATGGTGGTCAGCAATACAGTACATTTATGAAGGAAATACGTGATTTACGCAAATTGTACGTACCAAATGCAGTAATGCCCAAAGAATATGCAGCCCGCAAAGCAGCCATGGTTTACAATGTCGACAATGTATGGGAAACTACAATTCAGCCGCAGACTTTCCAGTGGAATGAACGTAAACACATTACAAAATACTATAATTGCCTGAAATCACTTTGTGCTCCGGTAGAAATTGTGAACGAAACGAAAGACCTGTCAACATATCCGGTTGTGGTAGTTGCTGCTTATCAAATGGTGGATAAGTCCCTTGTTGAAAAATGGTACAACTACGCCGAAAAGGGTGGCAATCTGGTGGTTTCAGTGCGTACCGGACTGAAAGATCATAACGGACATTTCCCCGAAGCATCGTGGGCGGATGCCATCAGTAAACTAATTGGCGGAAAAATAGTGATGAACGATATGCTTGGTGGAAACAAGATGGCTAAAGTGAGTTTCAACAGTACCGAATACAAGTGGAATAACTGGGGCGATATGCTCGAACCGGCAGCAGGAACTGATGTTTGGGCTACGTTTGCCGATCAGTTTTATGCTGGGAAAGCCACAGTCATTCACCGCAAACTGGGCAAAGGAACGGTTACTTACATTGGAACCGATACCGACGACGGAAAACTTGAAAAAGACGTTTTGAAAAAAGTGTATGAATCAGTCGGAATTGGCATTCAGGAACTTCCCGAAGGCGTGATGGTCAACTGGCGCGATGGCTTCTTTGTTGCTAATAATTATTCCTCGGCGAATGTAACAATGGATATTCCTGCTAATGCGAAAATTTTTGTTGGAATAACAGAAATTACACCTGCCGGCGTATTGGTGTGGAAATAAAAATTCGAATTATTTAGTGGGGGCACGACTGAGAGTCGTACTCCCACTTTTTTTGAACGTAATTTCCACTAATTTTATACAATTATCCAACTTTCAGAACTTTTTAATTAGTATTTTTGCAAGCTACATAATCTTAAAAAAGCTAATCATGAAAAAAAATCTTTTTCCTGCAGTGCTGATTTTACTATTCGCATTTAGTACTTCTGCTATTTCTGCGGATTATACTTATCAAAAAACATCAACTGGTATTAAAACCAACCTTCAGTCGATGGACGTTGAAATCCAATTTTATAGTCCAACTATTGTCAGGGTTTTGAAGTCGCCCGAAAAAGTTGTCTTCAAAAAAGAAAGTCTGTCTGTCAATAAAAAGCCACAGGAAATAAAACTGACAATAACGCAACTAGGCGATGTCTTATCGTTGAAAAGTGACCAGATTGAAGTAGATTTAAATCTGGCAACTGGGAAAGTTGGTTTCATCGATTTAACAGGGAAAGTACTTTTTACCGAAAAAGACTACGGTACGCAATTCACTCCCACATTGGATGTCACGAAGAATAGTTTCACGGTTCGCCAGGCATTCAGGCTGGATAAAGATGAGGCTATTTACGGACTTGGGGAACAGCAAAACGGAAAACTGCAGCAACGCAACCAGCGGGTTGTACTGAAAAATGACAACATGAAAGTTTGTTTCCCTTATTTCCTATCATCTAAAGGATACGGAGTTTTTTGGGATAATTATTCTTCCAGTACTTTTACCGACAATGTGCAGGAAACCTCTTTTGAATCGTTGGGTGATTGCTCGGATTATTACTTTTTGTATGGCGGCTCGGCCAATGGAGTGGTAACTCAGATGCGCGACCTGACCGGACAGGCACCTTTGTTTCCCTTGTGGGCTTACGGATACTGGCAGTCGAAAGAACGCTACAAAACTCAACAGGAATTGATGGACGTGGTGACCAAATACCGCGAACTGAAAGTTCCGCTCGATGGAATTATTCAGGATTGGCAATACTGGGGAAAGGACAGTCTTTGGAATCAGATGGCATGGAATGCCGAAACCTACCCAAACCCCAAAGCAATGGCCGATTTCGTTCATAAAAACAATGCACACCTGATGGTAGTGGCATGGCCGGGATTTGGAGCAAAAACCAAACAGTTCGAAGAGTTCAAAACAAAGAAAATGCTAATTGACTTTGACACCTGGCCACCGAAATCGGGCACAAAACCATACGATCCGTATAATCCTGTTGCCCGTGATATATACTGGGATTACCTGAACAAAGGGGTATTTTCGGTAGGTGTGGATGCTTGGTGGCTGGATTCCTCGGAACCTGACCACATCAATATTAAAGAAGCCGATTTTGATCAACCTACTTATCTGGGGTCATACCGTTCGGTGGTGAATGCATTCCCATTGGTTCATGTAGGCGGGGTATCCGATCATCAGCGAGCTCTGACTTCAGACAAACGTGTTTGTATTCTGACCCGATCCGCTTTCGTTGGTCAGCAGCGTTACGGGGCAAATACCTGGTCGGGAGATATTCACTCGAGTTGGGAATCACTGGCAAAACAGATTCCGGCTGCACTTAATTTCAGTTTGGGTGGAGTTCCGTATTGGAATGCCGATATTGGTGGTTTCTTTGCGTGGCACTGGAAAAAAGACGGTGGTGAAAATAATCCCGAATTTCGTGAGTTGTATGTCCGTTGGATACAATTCGGGGCTTTTTCTCCCATGATGCGTTCACACGGAACGGATATTCCACGGGAAATTTATAATTTCGGTAAACCCGGTGTATGGTCGTACGATGCCATTGAAAAATATATCAACCTGCGTTACAGGATGCTGCCTTATCTTTACTCAGCAGCATGGGAAGTCAGCATTAAGTCTGCATCAATCTTATACGCACTACCGCTGTTATTTGAAAATGACCCTAAGGTTCTTGACATTAACGACGAGTATATGTTTGGGCGCTCCATTCTGATTGCACCTGTGCTTAAGCCAATGTACACCGGCAAGAAAGACGGGAAAGTTTTCGAAGATTTCAGCCAGACGGGAAGTCGGGAGGTTTATTTGCCACAAGGTGCCGGATGGTTTGACTTTTGGACAGGCGAAAAACTGGCAGGTGGACAATCTGTAACAAAATCAACTCCAATCAATATCCTTCCACTATACGTGAAACAGGGAACTATCCTGCCCTGGGGGCCAAAGGTTCAATATGCTACCGAGAAGAAATGGGATAATCTCGAAATTCGCATTTACCCGGGAGCTGATGCTGAATTTACGTTGTACGAAGACGAAAATGATAATTACAACTATGAAAAAGGTGCTTATTCAACCATAACATTTAAGTGGAATGACCAGACAAAGCAGCTGAGCATCGGTGAACGAAAAGGAAATTTCATTGGAATGCTGAAAACAAGACAATTTAACGTTATTGTTGTCGGAAAAGAAATTGGAACCGGAGATGCTTCAGGGAAAACAGCTAAAAAGTTGTTTTATACAGGTAAAACTATCAGTACAAAATTTTAAAACTGTCCGACTGATTAATCATAAATCACTTCAAACTTCAATTGGAAATGAGAAAAACGCTTTTAGCCATTTGTTTTTGCCTAACTATTTTTGCAACTGCATTTGCTCAAACAACAGATTACCCTTATCAGGGAATTCCCTTTAATCAGGTAAAACTAACCGATGCTTTCTGGACACCACGTGTGGAGACTAATCGTACAGCAACTATTCCCGTTTCTTTTCAGAAATGCGAAGAAACCTGCCGGGTGAAAAACTTCCAGAATGCTGCGACTCATACCGGCAAGTTTCAAACTATTTTTACTTTCGACGACACCGATATTTACAAAATTATTGAAGGTGCGTCGTTTTCCATGTCGGTTCACCCGGATGCAAAACTGGATAAATACGTCGACAGTCTGATTGCCATTGTTGCCAAAGCGCAGGAACCGGACGGATACTTATATACTGCCCGCACTATTAATCCTGAAAAACCTTTCGGTTGGGCTGGAAAAGAACGTTGGATAAACGAATCGCAACAAAGTCACGAGTTATACAATGCCGGACATCTGTACGAAGCTGCTACGGCTCATTATTTAGCCACCGGAAAAAAGAATTTTCTCAGTATTGCGTTGAAAAATGCCGATTTGCTTTGTTCAGTTTTTGGTCCGAACAAACGAAGCGTTGTTCCGGGTCATGAAATTGTGGAAATGGGTCTGGTTCGATTGTATCGTATTACTTCTGACAAAAAATACCTCGATTTGGCAAAGTTCCTGATTGATTGCCGGGGTAAAAAGATTGATAAAGGTCGCCAGTACTGGCAGGATCATGCACCCATTATTCAGCAGAAAGAAGCGGTTGGACATGCTGTTCGTGCCGCTTATCTTTACTCGGGAGTGGCTGACGTGGCTGCATTGACCGGAAATAAAGATTATATTGCTGCAATCGATAGTATCTGGGAAAACGTGGTTGGGAAAAAATTCTATCTCAATGGCGGTATCGGAGCGCGTGGCGATGGCGAGCGTTTTGGTGATAACTACGAGTTACCGAACAAAGATGCTTATAACGAAACCTGTGCGGCTATTGCCAACGTTTACTGGAATTTCCGCATGTTTGAATTGCACGGTCAATCAAAATATATTGATGTGCTGGAGCGCAGTTTATACAACAACGTGCTGTCAGGAGTAAGTCTGGACGGAAAAAACTTTTTCTACCCTAACCCACTGTCTGCCGATGGAAGCTACAAGCGTGAACCATGGTTCGACTGCTCTTGCTGCCCTACAAATATGTGCCGCTTTATTTCATCCGTTACCGGATATATATATGCTCAGAAAGGAAATGATTTGTTTGTCAACCTGTTTATCGGCAGTTCAACAAGCATGAAAATCAACAGCAAACAAACGGTAGAATTGAGTCAGACAAGTAATTATCCATGGGATGGTGCTATAAGCCTGGCAGTAAATCCGAAACAAAAAACAAAATTCACCTTGAGGTTGCGCATTCCGGGCTGGGTAAATAATCAGCCTGTTCCAACCAATCTGTACAGCTACCTGAATCCTACAAAAGCCACTTATTCTATCAAAGTAAACGGAAAAGATGTGACTGCGACAGTGGATAATGGTTATGCAGTGATTGACCGTGAATGGAAAAAAGGCGATAAAGTGGAATATATCCTGCCGATGAACATTCAGCGGGTGAAAGCTCATGAAAAAGTGGCTGCCGACCGTGGTTTAGTGGCGTTGGAGCGTGGACCCGTATTGTTCTGTGTGGAAGATAAAGACAATGCTTTCAATGTGAATAGTTTTATTTTACCCGATAATGCTGAGTTGAAACTGAAGTTTAATAAAGACATTTTCACAGGCACTTATACCATTCAGGGTGAAGGAATAGGCCTGAACCCTACGGCTGACAAACTCGGTTTCAATGTAGAAAAGAAAACCTTCACAGCAATTCCTTATTGTGTGTGGGACAATCGGGGCGGAGCTGCCATGCGGGTTTGGTTACCACGAACGGTAAGTGAGTTTAAATTGTCGGTGGAATAAAGCTACATTGGTAAAACAACGAACGGATGAATTTCTGTCGAAATTCATCCGTTCGTTGTTTTCATTTAAGTAATGTTACTTTATATCCGCCTTTATTTCAAGCTTGATAACATCATACATAATCCCACCACCATATTTTACATTGGGTAACGAAAAAGTAATCGTATTTAATCCTTTGTGAAATAATGTTGTCGAAAATCTGACCTCTTGCTGTTGATAATAGGCGCCTAAAATAGCTGATCGATAAATCGAGTGGTCATTTCCAAAATAATACTCACCCACTTTCAGACCGTTTACAAGAATCTCCAAACGGGGATTTTTAGCCGAACCGGCTATTCCTAACGTAAGAAATACTTCGCCTGAATATGCTCGTTCCAGATTAAAATCCACATTCCAGCTTCCGGGTTTTGTTTGGGCATAATACCAGTGTTCAGCCTCTTTGCTTTTCCCTACCGTGAAAGTCAGATTAGCCGGAACCATAGAAAAAATAGCATAATTTCGCTTATGGTCGCTTAGTTTAAACCCTTTTGTCGTCCGGTCGGCAATTCCGATTTGCCATATCAGGTCTCCATTCTGCCTTGGTTTCCAGTCAATAACTGAAATTGTTGTTTTCTTTTCCGGTTCAACCTGAATACTATCCCGTTTATATTCCTCAGTCACATTATTTGTGTAAGCATATAATGTATAGATTCCGGGGCGGATATTAGCAAGACTATAATTTCCATTCAGGTCAGTCCGGGTTGAAAAAATGTATCCATGTGACTGTGCCTGCCAATCTACATTCGGTGCTGCCAGAATAATGTGTGCGTTGGCAGCAGGGACTCCATTTACATGTAAAACACCTTTTACAATTCCACGCTTTAATGGATAATCCGGATGATTCATCCATTGATAGGGCCATTTACTGACTTCTTCATCTGCTTTTCGTTTAGCATCCGACCACAATTCGGGTATATTTTTACCCGAATTGACATACAATAAAAACGGACCTCCAAGTTTCTTCCATTCGCCGCTTACGGGTCCTTCACTCACCTTTTTATCTAGCAGAAAATGGTCGCATTGAAACATCATAATCAGGAATGGAGTCGTGTGAACAGTATTAAATTGTTTAGTTGGACCACCGTTTAAATACTCATGACTGGCTTGTATTACGAAAATTCCTTTACCCGATTTCGTTCCGGCCATTCCGTGAACATGCCTCCCTTCGATATAATCTGCATAATCATACTTTGTATAATAACTGCTGTCAGCAAGCTGATAGGTCCAGTCCTGAATTTTTCTCTTAAACTCTGAAAACTGCGGCATTCTCCCCTGAATGTTGTCGCGTACCAAATGATAATCAAAAAGAGTAGAATCGGCTCTCAGTCCCCAGCGAATCTGTCCGAAACCACCATCGGGTGAGCCGTTATGATGATATTGTTCCAAAAAACAATAAATACCGCTTAATCCGGACAACAGTACGTAATGCAACTCAAAGAAATAGCCATTGGAAGCTTCGTGAGTAAAGGATATTTCCACCAAACCGGAAGTTTGTCTTAGCAGCTTATAAACTGAAGGTCGCATGGAAAACCCGGGGCCCATCAAATAACCATTACCATAGACATTCCCAAGCAGGTTTTGACCATTCTGTAGTATTTTGTCAAGGGATGCCGTTTTTTTATTGAATGAAAAAGTCAGCAGCTCATTCGACAACAAGACTTCTGACCCTGATTCAGTTAGCTTTACAGGTTGCTTTTGTGCTGAACATAATTCTATTGCCAGAGATACTACCACAAGAAGTACAAATTGTCTCATAATGTATTTATTTCCAGTTATCCGTTCGGAAAGGCGATGCCGGCAATTTTTCTTTATTGCAGAAATTTGGCATAGCTGTTTCGTCCCAGGCAAAACGCACTGCCACCGGATTCAGTACGTCCTTCGAAGTCACAATCAGCTTATTGCCTTTGATAACTGCTTCGGCAGGATAGAATTTACGATCAGCACCGGCAATAATAAACCACGAGAGCGGTTGGTCATCTGCAGCAATCAATCCGCTTCCGGTTTGTGTAAAACTGAGTTCGATGCTGTTCTTTTTCACCGTCATACTTTTATAAAGCGGACCTGAATAAACCACTTTTTGCCCGTAATCCTTCGCTAATGCCCACAACGACAAGCGCCGACCAACTTCCCATTTATAACTCGGGTGAATGTTACTCAAATCGTCGACCAAATCGGTTGTGACAATCATTCCACTGTTTGGAAAAGCAAGACATTGAGCCTGAGCTTCCCAATAATAAGCTAACAGGTCTGTGCCATGTGCCAGTTTGTCTTTGCGCTTACTGTAATAATACGGAGCAATTTGAGTATAATAAAATCGCAACGATTCATCCTTCCACAGCCTTTTCCAGGTATCAAGCATGAGTTTTGTTTTGGAAACAAAAGTAGTGGTATCGTGAATCATCAGGTTCGATTCGCCCTGATACCAGATTAAGCCCTTCAGAGTGTACGGAATTAAGGGTTTTATCATGCCTTCAAACATTTTTCCGGGAATCATACCATCAATTTTGAAGTTCTTTTTCCCCGCAACTGTATCTTTAAACAAAGGCGATTGTTCGTAGGAAGCAGGCGGTGTCCACTGTTCCACACGTGTTCCACCCCATGAACTGGAGATGATTCCCACCGGTACTTTCAGCTTTTCGGCCAGTTCTATGGCAAAGAAATAACCCGTAGCGGTTATGTAGCGCAGAGTCGAATCGTTACAGTCTTTCCATCCATTTGTTGGCAAAATGGGTGATAACTTGCGTTCAACATACAAAAAGCGAATCAGCGGATTTTTTTCTCCTGCCAGTTCTTTGTCCGATAAATCTTCGCCTTTTTTTGGGGCAGTATATTTCTTCAGTTTGCGGTCGAGCGGATATTCCATGTTCGACTGACCGGAGCAAAGCCACACTTCACCCACCAGAATGTTGTCCAAAATCAGGGTATTGGAGCCTGTAATTATCATTTTTTGGGGTTCGGCAGAAGCTTTCATCGGGTCAAGTTTCAGCATCCAGTTCTCAGCCGTATCGGTAACAGCCGTTTTGGTCTGCCCGGCAAAAGTAACCGTTATTTTTTCGCCCGGCGTGGCCGTTCCCCAGATAGCAACCGGTTTATCACGTTGTAGTACCATGTTATTAGTGATTACTTTGGGCAAGTGAACCTGTGCATTGACAGACAAAAAAGATAAAATGGCAAATGAGAGAAATGTTAGTTTTTTCATGATATTTATTTTATGGGTAAAACTTCGCTAAAGGTACTAAATCCACCATCAATTGGCAAATAACTCCTGTAAACAACTCTATTTATAACCAATTATTTTATTGAATCCGGTTTGAACACCGGTATTTTATCTCCAATCAATTCAAGCATAAAAATAGCATTCAACGCCCATTGAGACGTTCCATTGGTTCCCACATTCGGGTTTTCGTGAACCGGGTTCAATACCTCTGTGCCTCCGATTAACGTTGAGCCATACATATTACGCATGCCACGTTGTTCGTTGCTTCGACTGCTCCAACCTCCCATAAATTCAGTCCATGCACGTTTGGCAATTTTTTCGTCGTTCAGTTCATGCGCCGCAAAGGCTGTAAGACGTGGATTTCTAAAATTTATATCACCCCAGTTTTCCGTGCCTTTTGTCCGGGTGGAATCTTCGCCGGTCATGCTGTAAAATTTGCAGTATTGGGTAAAGGTTTTGCGAAACGGCTTGTAATCAACCACATCAAACAGTTCGGTCATTAATTCGTAACCGCCCATAATGGTTGCCAGGTGATTTTTATTGGTCAATCCCGGTTTTCCATCGTACCAGAGTTTGCTTGTTGCAGGATTATAACTCAATCCACCGGGACCGGTAAAAAGATTATCGGGCAGTTTAGTCAGACTTTCCAGTCCGGCAATTATTTTCTTTTGGTAAACAATATTACCGGTTCGCTCCCACTCCGTCATCCAGTTTCCTGCCAATGCAAGCCAATCCGGTCCCCAACGCAGTCGGGCAGGTCCACTATATGGAAATTTATCGCGGGGCTGAGCAATCCGCAACGGATCGTATTTCACAATGGATTTTTCGGCATCGAGCGCTTCGTGCATCAGGTCACCGCAACGCTCGTCGGTGGTGAGGTAATAATAAAAACGTTTCCATGCCGCCTGACCGATGCGTGCTTCCTTCGAACCGCAACCCCAGTGTGACACATTGTGCCGACTTCCCAATCCTTTTAATTCACCCAAATGATAGCAATCCACTTCTCCCGTGTGTCGGGTCATAGCTTCCGCCAACCGGAAAATATCGGCACGTCCACTGCGCAGAAAAGAGTACCAAAGCCAGTTGTTCGGTGCCAGTTCGGTGTTATCCCACGCAAAACCGCCAATATCATACCGCCACACATGCCGAATCGGATCGTAGGTGTGCATCACATCGCCAAAATTCCAGAAACCATACCAGTGGCGTTCGTCGATGGTTTGTTGGTAATACGAAATGGTGCTGTCGAGTTGATTTTCAATCCAACGTTTTGTTTCATTCGAGTGGTCGGGTAAACTCCAGCTGCCAAAAGCTTTTACAGCATGCAGGTATTCGGGAGTACAGACAAGCTGATTGCTGGAATTCCAAGACTTTGCCATTTCGACTGTTTGCTTTTTGTCGGGCAATTCATCAAAAGGGAAAAGTGTCAATTCGCTGGTTCGGGCTACTCCGTAAGGCGTACTTAGTCCCGGCTGAACATCTTCATAGGTAGCTTCAAGTCCGTGTGGAATGGTATCGTAATGGCGCAAATCCATCGCTTCGGCTTCCTTTGCCCACAACCAAACAGTGAGTCGTGCTTCAGCAGTTCTTGCTCCGTTTATTTCCAAAGTTGCAGGATAGGATTGCCAGAAATTCTTCAATGAAACCGCCAACCCACCGGACACATCGCCCGCCAAAGCAAAACCTTCGGCACGTTTTCCATCGTCGGCATGCAGCCACGAGCTTTTGCCGTTGGTGCGTTTGTAGATTGAAAATCCGTTGCAATCCAGCTGAGTCAGTTTATAGTCATCCCATGCCGGAAAATTGCTGTAATTGTCTAAAGCCTCTGAATCCTCCCTGGTTATTTCGGGCAGTCTCGTACCTTCAAACTGACGTTTTGGCAAGGAACGGTCGCCGTTGAAGCTGAAATTATTCCGTCCGATAAGTGGTTTTACCGATTCGCACCACAAACCGCCGTTTTCACCTGCAAATCGGATATGGCGGTTGTGAACTGCCTCTCGCATGGGAACGCCGAATTCTATACCCAATCCTTTTATAAAATCCTTTTGCTGGTCGCCGTCGTAAACAATAGTATGTACCAATCGAACAGTTTGCAGTCCGGCATAAAAATACAATCGCACTGTGAAAGGCAGAAATTCTCTGCCGTTTTTCAGTGATTTATGTACTCCAGTGATTTTCACTACTGCGCGCACCGGACCGGATTGTTCAACGCTGACTTCCATTATTTCGCTCTGAAAATCAGTGTATTGAAGTATTTGTTCGTCCAGCTTTTCTCTGTTTTCGAGCCGGCAAACCAAGCGTCCGTTTTCGGAAACAATTTTATCCTTTATCTTAAGGCTTTTTATCAGAAAAGCTCCTTTGGTATTCAGTTTGCAGGTCAGTACGCCGGTATTAATCAGAATTAGATCCGGTGATTTTTCAATGCTTAATCCGCTAACTTTGGGAGTAGCCGGAACTCGTTTTAAACTGTAATGCTCCTGTGGAGTAGTTACTGCAGCAAATCCCATCCACTTTATCGAACCATCCGGCCAGTAAGCCAGTGGCCAATTCTGAAGCGGGACATTTTCATTCGTACAGGTTGTGAGTTCAAAATTCTGAGCGGATTTTATTTCACCTTTGGCAAAAGGAACACCCCAGCTCACACCGGTTTTTAATGCAGGCTTGTCGCCTATCCATTTCAAATCAACTGTTTGACCGAACAGTTCATGAGCATAAAACACTGAAATAAAACAGATTATGAAAAAACTGATTTTCCGCATAGCTATTCAGTAAAAATTGTATTTTAATTGTTTTACGCAAAGATAACTGCTAAAAACCTGTTTTATATAAAAAAACTCTATAGTTGTCAATAATTACACAAAGCAAGAAAATTATGCAGCACAAAAGAATGGAAAAACATACATTCATACAGTACAATCATACTGATTGAGTAATATTATGGCGACTACTGTTTTATTGAATAAAAAAAAACGTAATTTCGCTTGATAATTTTGACCTTGAGCAATTATCATCACTTAAAATAATCGACTTGTGAGCTAATAAATATGCAACTAATAAAAATTACACTTTTCATCTTTCTTATTATTTTGTTATCTCCTTTCCTGAATGCTCAGCAACAGGCCTCAAGTCTTAAAATTGTTTCTGAATATCAAACCGGAACTTTTCCACTGGTTCAAAAAAACATTGCGACTGACATTCTGATTGACGCAGCGGATGCTGAAGTTGTCAGTATTGTAGCCAAAGCCATTGCAGGTGATATTGAGCAAATAAGTAGTGCAAAGCCAAATGTGATAACGACTTTCAACAATCAGAGGGAATATCTCCTTATAGCCGGTACCGTTGGACATTCCGCGTTGATTGACCAATTAGTGAAAAATCAAAAGCTTGATATTTCCGGCATTCAAAATAAATGGGAATCGTTTACAATCACAATAATTAATGCTCCGATAAAAGGAGTGAAACAGGCTCTTGTCATTGCCGGCAGCGACCGACGTGGAACGGCTTACGGACTGTTTGAGATTTCCCGTCAGGCAGGTGTTTCTCCCTGGGTTTGGTGGGCAGATGTAGTTCCTGAGCAACACAAATCGCTTTATGTAACTCCCGGAACAATGACATCGGATGAACCATCTGTGAAATATCGTGGCATTTTTCTGAATGATGAAGACTGGGGTTTGCAACCATGGGCTGCTAAAAACATGGATCCCGATATAAAAGATATCGGACCAAAAACGTACGCACACATTTTTGAATTGCTGCTTCGCTTACGTGCCAATTTTATATGGCCGGCCATGCACGATTGCACCAAAGCATATTATTATTATCCTGAAAATCCGAAAGTTGCCGACCGATACGCTATCGTGGTAGGTTCAAGTCACTGCGAGCCAATGCTGCGAAACAATGTTTTTGAATGGAAAGAGAATTTTGAGAATGAGTATTCAGCAAAGCCTAACGACTGGCGTTACGATTTGAATAAATCGCAGATTTTCCGCTATTGGGACGACCGTGTAAAAGCATCCCGAAATTACGAATCGGTTTACACCGTTGGCATGCGTGGAATACACGACGGAGGTATGCCCGGACCAAAAACGGCCGAAGGAAAACTGCATTTGATGGACACCGTAATTCAAGACCAACGGGGAATTTTCCAGCATTATTTTGGCAAAGCTGAAAAAGTTCCTCAACTGTTTTGTCCTTACAAAGAAGTGCTTGATATCTACAGAAATGGATTGAAGATACCTGAGGATGTTACTTTATTATGGCCTGACGACAACCATGGCTATATTCGTCAGTTATCCACTCCCGAAGAGCAAAAACGCAGCGGTCACAGCGGAGTTTATTACCACTTGTCGTATTGGGGAGTGCCACACGATTACCTGTGGTTGAGCACCCTGTCACCATCGCTTATTTCATTCGAAATGACCAAAGCGTTTCAGTTTGGAGCTGACAAGTTGTGGGTGCTGAACGTGGGCGATATAAAACCCTCGGAAATGGAAACGCAGTTCTTCATGGATTTGGCGTGGAATGTAAACCGGTGGACACCCGAAAAGGCGCATGAATATGCACAAACCTGGGCAGAACAGACTTTTGGAAAAGATTTAGCTCCCGATATTTCAGCTATCAAAACAGAATATTTCCGACTTGCTCAAAATGCCAAACCTGAACATTTACGCATGCTGCGTTTTGATTCTGACACCAAAAAGGAACGTTTAGCGGCCTATTCCAGTCTGGTTGAAAAGCTGGAGAAAGTAAAACAGCAAATTCCAGCCCGACTTCAGAATGCATTCTTCCAGCTTTTGGAATATCCGGTAAAAGGAGCTGCGCTGATGAATCAAAAGATTTTTTATGCCGAAATGAGTATGGATTTGGCATCGAAGAAGAATCCTGAATCGCTGGAACTTGCAAAAAAATCGAAAGACGCTTTTGAGCAAATTAAGTCTTTGACAGAGTATTATAATACCGGTATCGAAAATGGCAAATGGAATGGCATAATGAGTTATGCACCCCGCAAATTGGCAGTATTCAACATGCCAAAAGTCGCTACAGAGGAAATGGTAAACAACCCTGCAATGATTCCTTCACCCGAAAAAAACCGCTACATCGACAGCATACCCGGTATTTCGGTGGAAGCATTGACAAAATCCGGTCGTATATCTCTGTCAGCCAATAATTTCAAAACCAAACACGAGATAGCTAACGAAAAACTCGATACAATGGAAGGATTAGGACTTGGCGGAAAAAGTATTTCGCGCTATCCATTTACCGGACTTTCCTTCAAAAAAGAAAATTATTCGGCAGCTCCTTACCTTGAATACTTTGTAAAATTAAAAGCCGGAAAGTATTCTCTTTCGTTGAAATGCCTTCCTGCTCAGGCTATTTGTGCCGGTCGTTCACTACGCATGGCAGTTTCGGTTGATAATCAGGAACCACAATTTGTCGATGTAAATCATTCCAAAGAAGACCGGATTTGGAGCGTGAATGTGATTCACGGATATTCAGAAGCAATAATTCCGGTGAACAACGACAAAGATGGCGATAAACTGATTCGGATTTATTTACTGGATACAGGACTGGCATTGAGCCGCATAGACATTTCAGAATCCGGAATGACTAAAAATACATATTAATCTAAATAACTTACGTGATGAACCGACTAATTTTAATTTTTTCCTGTTTCTTTTTGATGACAAACGTCAACAGCCAGAAAAACAACATGCCGGCCAGCCCCCGACAAACCTACAATTTTAATTCATCCTGGAAACTTCAAATCGGAGATGTTGCCAATGCACAACAAGCGGTATTTGATGATTCTTCCTGGAAACCGGTGACTTTGCCGCATGCTTTCAACGAAGACGAAGCTTTTCGGGTACATATCGAGAATCTGACCGACACAATGGTTTGGTACCGCAAACATTTCAGCTTACCGGCTTCGGATAAGGACAAAAAAGTTTTTATTGAGTTCGAGGGAGTTCGACTGGCAGCTGAAGTTTATTTAAACGGAGAAAAAATAGGATTGCACGAAAATGGTGTTATGGCTTTTGGGTTCGACCTTACCAATAAAATAAAGTTTAATACCGACAATGTAATTGCAGTTCGGGTTGACAATAGCTGGAATTATCATGAACAAGCCACCAACAGCCCATTTCAGTGGAATAATAAAAGTTTCTATGCAAACTATGGCGGTATTCCGAAAAATGTTTTCCTTCATGTTACGGGCAATGTATATCAAACCCTTCCGCTTTATTCTAATCTGAAAACAACCGGAACATACATTTATGCTACCGAATTCGATATCAAAAATAAGCATGCTGTTATTCATGCCGAATCGGAAGTCAGAAATGAAACTCCTGCCACTCAAAAAGTGACTCTGGAAGTGAGTATTGAGGATATAGATGGACATGAAATTGCACGCTTTGCAGCAAATGAAGCGACTTTACAACCTAATTCAGCCAAAACATTAACCGCATCATCCGATGTAAAGAATCTTCATTTCTGGAGTTGGGGATACGGTTATTTATATAAGGTATATACAACATTAAAAATAGATGGCAAAGTTGTCGACATTGTAAAAACCAGCACCGGATTCCGCAAAACAGAATTTAAAAACGGTATGATTTATCTCAACGACCGTGTACTTCAAATGAAAGGTTACGCCCAACGTACAACCAATGAATGGCCTGCAGTAGGTCTGTCGGTTGCGCCCTGGCTAAGCGACTACAGCAATCGCTTAATGGTGGAAGATAACGCCAATCTGGTTCGCTGGATGCATGTTACGCCCTGGAGACAGGATGTGGAATCGTGTGATCGAGTAGGATTGATGCAAATGTTTCCTGCCGGTGATTCGGAAGGTGATCCAACCGGTCGGCGTTGGGAACAACGGGTGGAGCTGATGCGCGATGCAATTATTTATAACCGCAACAGTCCAAGTGTTTTGCTATACGAAAGCGGAAATAAGGGAGTCAGCGAAGAACACATGGCTGATATGAAAGCTGTGCGTGACAGCTTCGACCCTCACGGTGGTCGTGCCAGTGGTTCGCGGGAAATGTTGAACAGCAAAACTGCTGAATACGGAGGTGAAATGCTGTATATTAACCACAGTGCCGGCAAACCTATGATTGCCACCGAATACTGCCGAGATGAAGCCCTGCGCAAATACTGGGATGAGTTTACAGCACCCTATCATAAAAACGGTGCGGGTCCACTTTACCGAAATGCTGATGCCAGCGACTACAACCGCAACCAGGATTCATTTGCCAAAGAAGATGTAATCCGCTGGAACGATTACTTCGTTTGTCGACCGGGAACCGGAAAACGGGTGAGCTCAGGCGGTTTAAACATCGTGTTTTCCGACACCAATACCCATTGCCGTGGAGAAGAAAATTACCGGCGAAGTGGCGAAGTGGATGCTATGCGTATTGCAAAAGATGCTTATTATGCACATCAGGTAATGTGGGATGGTTGGGTTGATATAGAAAAATACCACACTTATATTATCGGACACTGGAACTATGAACCCGGAACAGTAAAGGATGTGATGGTTGTTTCTCCTTCAGACAAAGTCGAATTGTTCCTGAATGGAAAATCATTGGGGTATGGTGAAAAAAACTATAATTTCTTACACACGTTTAAAAATGTGAAGTTTCAGGAAGGCGAATTAAAAGCAATTAGTTATATAGCCCCTAAATCCCCTAAAGGGGACTTGAAAGAAGTCAGTTCGGATAGTAAGAGGACAGCAGGAGCACCTGTTTCATTAAAACTCACTTTAATCAATCGTCCTACAGCGGTAAAGGCCGATGGTGCTGATATGGTTTTGGTACAGGTGGAAGCCGTCGATGCAAAAGGTCAGCGCTGCCCGAATGTACATCCAATGGTGAATTTTCAACTTTCAGGACCTGCCGAATGGCGTGGCGGTATTGCTCAGGGACCTGACAATTACATTTTGTCCAAATCACTTCCGGCAGAATGTGGTGAAAACCGTGTATTAATCCGCACAACGACACAAGCAGGGAAAGTAACTGTCTCTGCCACTTCCGATGGATTGAAAAGCGATGCTGTTTCGTTCGAAACAACTGCTTTCAATACATTGAACGGACTTAGCACTCAACTGCCTTCTGATGGTTTGCCTTCCTATCTCGCACGCGGTGAAACACCGTCAACACCGTCATTCAAAGTAAGCCGCAAAGCAATTGATATTATTTCGGCTACAGCAGGAACTAATGACGATAATGTTGCATTGAGTTACGATGATAATGAAACTACTGAATGGATGAACGATGGAAAATTATCAACCGGTTGGATTAAGTATCAATTAACTGAGGAAGCTGAAGTATCCGAAGTTTGCCTGAAGTTAGCCGGTTGGAGAACACGCAGTTATCCGATAGAAATTCTGGTAGATAACAAACTGGTGTGGAAAGGTGAAACCAAACAGAGCTTAGGCTATGTCAATATTCCGGTTACACCGACTATGGGAAAATCGCTAACCATTCGCCTTACCGGTTCAGGTACCGAAAAAGATGCTTTCCAGAATATGATTGAAGTAAACGGAACGAAAGAATTGGACGGATTTAAAGATCCTAAGAATCTAAACACCAAAGGACAACTGCGAATTATTGAGATTGAAATTTACAGCAAAATTTAAAACATTTGTATAAATCTGGTGTATGACTGATTAAAACCTGTCTCTAATTTAATAATTAGCCTGAACTAAAATTTAAAACTAATTACTAATTCCAAATGAAAAAACTGATTTTATTTATTATTCTGGTGTCGGCCATTGGAAATTTAAATGCCCAACGAAGGATGGAAAACCTTGGCAGAGGAGTTGTTGCCACACGAACTGCAACGAGCAGTGCTTTTATAAGCTGGCGATTATTGGGGAATGACCCTAAGAATATTGGGTTTAACGTATACAAATCTGTGGCTGGTGCAACTGCTGTAAAGCAGAATAGCTCTGTTCTTATGGGTGGTACTAATTATACTGACAACACAATGGGTTACACATTAAGCAATACCTACTTTGTGAAACCAGTGATTAATAGTATAGAGCAGGATGCAAGCGGTATGTTTACACTTTCTGCCAATTCAGCAATTGAACCCTGTGTGGTAGTTCCTTTGAAAGCCGGAAGTTCTATTCATTTAGTTTCTGTAGGTGATTTGGATGGAGACGGTGAATATGATTTTGTGGTGGATAGAATAGACTTCACAACTGCTTCTGAAAAACTGGAAGCTTACAAAAAGGATGGAACATTTCTCTGGACAATAGATTTGGGTACCGGTTTAAATTTAGACAATATCAGCCCCGGTCCGACAGTAATTGATGTGGGGATGTGGGATGGATTTACTGTATATGACATGGATGGCGACGGCAAAGCGGAAGTACTGCTAAGAACAGCTGCTGGAGTGACTTTTGGTGATGGATCCACACTTACAAATGCGAATAGTAATGTTCAGTTTATTTCCGTAATTGATGGAATGACCGGAGCAGAAAAAGCACGGGTTCAGCTCCCGACAGATTATCTTGCAACAGGACCATTAGCTTGTAGCATGGGTATTGGCTATCTCAATGGAGTAACCCCCAGTTTGGTTGGATTTATGAAAAACAGAAATGCAGATGGTTCGTTTAACCGCCTGATGGTTGCCTGGGACTATAATGGAACTGCAATTACTCAAAAATGGAAAAATAATCTGACTACTGCAGGAAGCGATGGTCATCAAATGCGTATTCTGGATTTCGATGGTGATGGTAAAGATGAAATTGGAGAAATTGGTTTTGTGTTGAAAGGTGACGGTTCGTTGCTGTATAACCTTGGTGCAAGCGGTATTTATCATGGCGACCGTTGGCATGTGGGCAAGCTTGATCCCAATCGGGCAGGATTGCAAGGTTATGGAATTCAGCAGGATAATATCGATGGTTTGATTGAGTATTACTACGACGCAGGAACAGGAAAAATAATTTGGAAACATTCCACTATCAATGTTGGTGATGCAGCACGTGGCGAAGCCGGCGATATTGACCCGCGTACTCCGGGTTATGAAGCATGGTCATTTTCAGGACTTTATAATGCACCGGCAAATAAATATATTACATCATCCACTCCATATCCAAACTTTCGTATTTGGTGGGATGGTGACGTATTGAGCGAAAATTACAACGATGGAAAAATTGAAAAGTGGGATTATGCATCTTCTACAGTTTCCCGTTCATTAACCGCTTGGAACTATGAATCAGCTACAGGAAGCGATCGGGCAGCTCCCATGTTTTATGGCGACATTATGGGCGACTGGCGGGAAGAAGTGGTAATGGCTAGCAGCGATTATTCAAAACTGGTTATTTTCACTTCACCCATAGCAACTAATGTGCGGTTATATACCCTGGCACAAAATCCGGAATATCGCAATAGCATGACTGTAAAAGGCTATTTGCAATCACACATGCTCGATTATTATTTGGGATCGGGCATGACTACTCCGCCAACTCCACCCATACAAACTGCAAAAAGTGTATGGAAAGGCAATAGCACGAACAATGTTTGGGATGAATCAACTTCTAATTGGATGGTTAACGGAACTTCTGGAGTATTTACACAAGGTGATGATGTGATGTTCGATATTTCAGGCAGTTCTGATACGACTGTTGTTTTGAGTGGAACATTGAATCCGGCCTCCATTAAAGTGATTTCAGCTTTAAACTATTCATTTAACGGTACCGGAAATATCTCAGGTTCAACAGGTATTCTCAAATCGGGTAATGGTACTTTATCGTTTAATTGCCCCTTAGATTATACCGATACAACCAAAGTGGAACAAGGAGCATTGTATGTAAACTCAATATTGAATCAAAGTCCTGTGTTGGTAAGTTTTGGGGCACAACTTGGTGGCTCAGGTACAATTTCTCAGCCTGTAATGTTGAATAAAGGTGCTATGGTTTCACCGGGAAAAAAAGGTTCTACAGGTACATTGACTTTTGCTAAAAATCTCACAATGCCTTCCAATAGTTTTGCTCTGTTCGATATTACAAACGACTCCACTAATCTAGTGAAACCATCGGATAAGATTGTTATAAGCGGAAATCTGGTTATTTCTGACACCATAACCGTAGTTGTAAATAAATTTAATGGTGTTGTTTATCCGGGTTCCTATCCACTTATTGCTTATACCGGGACATTTACCGGTAATCTGAAAAAGATAGGGATTTCAGGACTTTTCGGACAAAAGTATGCAGTTGTAAATAACGCAGGGGTTATTTATTTGACGATAGAAGCTGCCAGAGATGCAGCAAAGGTCAGTTGGAATGGTTCTTCTAACACATGGGATCTTCAAACCACTCCTGCCTGGACATTAGATGGCAACCCGGTGACTTTTGTAGCCAATGATACTATTGCTTTTGATTCAACCGGAGTAACAAATCCAACTGTAAAATTGGTGGGAACTCTTCCGGTTAGCAATATGCTTTTTGATACTTCCAATAGTAATTATACCTTGAACGGAACAGGAAATATCGGTGGAACGGGTTCCCTTACAAAAAATGGGGTAGGAGTACTTTCAATGCAAACAACAAACAGTTTTACAGGAAAAACAGTAGTTAATGCAGGAACATTGGAAGTAGCTACTATAGCCGATGCAGGGGCTAATAGCTCAATAGGTGCCAATACTTCAGTAGCACCTTCTGAAATTGTATTGAACAATGCCGTATTCAGACTTTCTGGATCTACGGCAATGTCAACAAACAAAGGGATGACTTTGAATGGTATAAACGATACAATCAGTAGTAAGTTTGTTAGTTCAACAATGACAATTCAAGGTGTGATTGCAGGTACGGCCAATCTAATAAAAACAGGATATGGCATTTTGAATCTGCAGAAAAGTGCCAACACATTTAAAGGAAATACTATTGTAAAAACAGGAACGCTGTCATTGGGAGATGAAATTGCTAATACAAACGGAATTAGTACAGGTTCTTTAACCCTTGAAAATGCAACACTTACCATGTATAGCAGTTCTTCAACCTATACTAACTTTTACAGTAATATCATTGTGCCGACAGGAATGAATGCAACGATGAATACTGATGTTCGTTGTAATTACCAGGGAACGTTGACAGGTGGAGGAACGTTTAATGTTTATCTGCCTGGTACCATCGACCGCACCATTTTCTTTGGCAATTGGTCGGCATTTACCGGAACTGTGAATTTGACAGGTGTATCAGGAACTAATTTCCGAATTGCAAACTCCTATGGTTATGCCAAAGCTACAATTAATCTGGGTGATAATGTTGGTATCTATCACGGTGGTACAGGGACAAACGGAGGCGATGCAGTTGCCACTACTGTTACATTAGGAGCTCTTTCCGGAAATGCAACATCCACTGTCTGGGGCGAAAACTGGGTAATTGGAGATAAAAATATTGATTCACGCTTCAATGGTACTATAACCGGGAATTCTATAACGAAAGTGGGTAAGGGAACATTGACCCTGAGTGGAAACAATACATATTCGGGAGGCACAACAATATCCAATGGAACACTAATGATTGTCAATACCACTGGAAGTGGAACAGGAACAGGTTCTGTTGCTGTAAATAGTACTGGAACACTTGCCGGTACAGGTATTATTTCCGGAGCTGTGTCAGTCGCAAGTGGTGGTACTTTGTCTCCGGGAGTAAATGCAATTGGTAAACTGACCATCAATAATAATCTGACACTTTATCCCGGAAGTAACACAATTATTGAAGCTAAAAAATCACCAAATGCAAATGATGTTATTTCGTCCACCGGAACAATTAATTTGGGTGGTACATTAAATATTATAAACACCGGGTCAACTGCATTTGCCGCAGGTGATTCATTGGTTATATTTAATGCAACAAAATATGTCGGATCGTTTTCGAGTATTGTTCCGGCTATTCCGGGTGATGGACTTAAATGGAATACTTCACGTATCACATCGGGTATTATTTCAGTGGATGTGGCTGATGGCATGGAAGATGTGACAGGAGATAATATCCGGGTTTACCCTACTGTAGTAAATAATTACTGTTTGGTTGAATTTGGAAGTCTTAATGGCGAAATAAAAGTAGAATTGATTGATGAAGTCGCTAAAGTTCTGATTTCACACCAAATTACTTTCGGAATAAATCATAGGTTAGACATGAACAGTTTTCATTCAGGTTTCTACTTTGTTCGGATAAGCTCTGATAAAAACCAGCATTTTATTCGTAAAGTGATAAAGATGTAATAATCACTCGCTAAACTGTTGGATACTACTTAAACTACCGACCCCGTCGCTCAGAGCAACGGGGTCGGTGTTGTTTCACAGTCTTCAGTCCTAACAGATTTACAAAATCTGTTAGTGTGTTTTCTATATCACTTCCATTATCAACAAGTCACTATTCCACTTGCTGTACTACACATTCAAGCCAGTCGTATAGCGACGATTATTTTGTTGCGTAAGGGTTTTAACCTCTGGGATTAAAGAGATTTACCATTAGTCTCTATCATTAGTAATTAGCATCCCTAAGTTGAGCATTTATTTTGAATTTCTGAATTTGTCAGGTTATAATTTGACCATCAAACCAGGCATTTCTTAAAATCAACTATAAAAAATGACCGTCATTTTTGGTAAATGTAAAAATAGAATATAAAAAATGACGGTCAGATTAACACAACTGATTTTCAAAACAGTAAATTTGACCGTCTAATTAACTGTTTTCGCAAGAAAAACGGTTAAATTAAACGTTTGTTTACAGTTTTCAAATTCAAAACAAGTCATTAAAGCATCAAAATTGCCATTTTCAAACCAAATATAGTTAATATGACCATCAAAAAAGCTGTTTCCATTTTCATTTGTGTTAATCTGACGGTTCGATTTTGTGTTTTGATTTTCATATAGTTAATCTGACGATTCGATTTAACTATTTGGAGAGGGATTTACGGAACTCATTTAATAGCTATCTGCATTAGTAGCCAACACATTATAGTTTTTACCTGACGGGTTACATTTTTAATTTGTAATCCGTTTTATTCAATGTTATAATTTATCTTTGGTTTTTCAACACATTATCTGAAGCTAGTTTACCGGTAAGAATAGAAATAGGTAAACCTGCGGGACTATAAGTCCATTGCCCCGCCTGATAAATATATGGTAATGGTGTTTCAACCGATTTTGCTATTCCAAGCATGCTACTCACAGCTGGCATGTACGGATTGGTGAATGCCCAACCGGTTATTCCACCCTGTGTATTTCCAGTCAGTTTTTCGATAGTAAGCGGTGACGAAGAAAAACAACCGATGACTTTGTCTTTCAGTCCGGGGAATATGCTTTCATCGAGAATCTGAATGGTTATTTGCTCTAGAAACTCCTTGATTTCAGCCGTCCAGCCAAATTCGTCAATCTTTTTACTCAGGCTGTAATCATAAAGTAAACTAACTACCAATCCGGCTTGACCTTCGGGGGCTAAATCCGCATCGCGCAAAACGGGAATGGCAATTTCGAAGGTGTTTAGCCGGAAATAATCTTCGAGGTATTTTTTGACTTTATTTTTCAGTTCAACATTGTCTTTATCAATGGTTTTAGCATTTAAAAACTCTTCAATATCAGCTTTACTGACAATGGATAGCCCTCTTTTATCAGGCGTATAGAAAAAATGTCCGGTGCAAATCTTTTCAAAATAGGCTTTCTTTTCCTGCACCGACAAATAAACTGTAAATACCGAATCACCACCTTTCAGGTCCTTCAGTAACGACCGTTTTTCCTTAATCTTACTGATTAGTTTACTGTTTTTCAGATTTTCAAGCGGAATGATATTGTACATTTGCTTCAAATCGCCCGCCCAAATCAGATTGCTGTAATCTGTTCGGTTTCCTTCAGTGTCAACTACATATTTTTCCTCGGGCTGTAAACTTTGAATTGTCACAGATGTTTTAATCACAGCACCATGTTCTGTTATATACTCTTCTAGTTTCTTTATGAGTGTAGCTGTGCCGCCTTTTGGATAGTGATAATCGAGGTATAAACTAAAATAGCTCAAAGCGAATGAGGTGGGCGTTTTTTGGAAGAAATGCTGAGCAATAATGTCAATCAGAGCCTGATTCGATGTGAACTTTTTTAAATAATCTTCCACCGGTTTCTGTAATTTCTTAATTTTTCGGATAGTAAAAATAAATTTAAACATCCAGGGCATAATCACTTTCATCAGGTACTCACGGTCTTCGGCCATATTCAGAAAAGCCGGATTATCAATGCCGTAAAGCACATCCATGTAACCCATTATTTTCTTTATTTCGAGAATAATCGCCGAAACATCGTTGGCATTATCGGGATATTGGGCTTTTAGAAATTCTTCATATTCGGCTACGCTCTCCTTGCCTTTTAGTTTCAACACACTCTCGGCAATGCCAATGGAAATATCGCTCTTAGTAAACTCAATATCAATGCCTAACTGCTTAAGCATTGGAAACACAATCCCTGAATTTTCTATTGATCTCAGCCCTCCGTCAAAATATATTCCATTTCTATCAAAGGTTTGTACCAGTCCGCCCACTTTAGTTTGCCGCTCAAAAAGCACTACCGACTTACCTGCACGTGCCAGATAAGCCGCAGCCGTGAGTCCGGCAATTCCTCCACCAACAACTATTGCATCATATTTCATATACGTCTGACTTATCCAAATGAACTAATTCTTTGCTACGCTGAAAAATCTGTTTGCCAAGTTCTCTGTTAAGAGCATGCGGTGCAGGTATTTCCTCGTTAGTGAGGTTATAAAACTTTCCGCTTATACCTTCCATTTCGGGTGAGGAAGCTAAATAATAAATAGCATCGCCCGATATTTCAGGACTTTTGAGCGTTGGTTGAATCAAGTATTTTGAAAACATATTATATAAGATGCCATTGTTTGTTCCGATATTCGATTTTACTGCTCCGGGATGCATAGCATTGATGGTTACACCCTTTCCATACAGCAAATCATTCAGTTCCCAAACGGTCATTAATTGAGCTGTTTTTGATGCACCATAACCGCCATAACCACCGTATTTACGATTATCCCAGTTCAGATCATCAATCTTCAAGCCATTGAAACGGTGACCTTCAGAATTTACCTGAATAATGCGTGATGGTGCACTTTCAACCATTCGTTTCAGCAACAAACTGGTTACCAGAAACGAAGCCAGATGATTCACAGCAAAAGCAGTTTCGTATCCATCTACCGTGAGTTGGCGTGTGGTCATGTGTACTCCGGCATTATTTACCAGCACATCAATATGCGGATAGTTGAGTAGAATGGCTTCGGTAGCCTTTCTCAGTTCACTCAGGTTTGAAAAATCAGCTATATAATAATCAGGTTCATAAGCAGATAAACTTCGAAGTTCTGCACAAAGTTTTTCGGCCTTATCTTTACTGCGAACAATGGTCACAATTTTTGCTCCGGCTTTTGCCAAACGGATAGCTGCCTGATAACCAACACCGGAAGTTGTTCCGGTAATCACACAAACTTTTCCGTCCATTGGTGTGGTTGACACTTTTTGTGGAAGCCGACCGGCACGAATAAAATCTAATTCAGGTGGAAATTTGTATTTCATATTAATCTGCCCCCTAACCCCCTAAAGGGGGAATTTTTAGTGTGTATTTAATTTATTTGAATTTTATTTTAAACAAAAATAGTAACTGCAAAATGAATAAATAGTAAATGAATTTATCCAAATTTCTTAATTAAAAAATTACGATACATTTTATTCCAATGCGGGATATTATTAAAAATATCGCCCCAAAGGTCGTAATAATCACGCTGTTGCAAAATATAACCATCTTCGCTAATGGTCAGTTTGGTAGAACCATACATCGGTGTGCTGGGGTATTTTTTGAACATCATGGTCATAATCCAGTCGAAAATAATGATATTCTCGTTTTGTGCAATCGATACAATTTCCATATTCAACTGGTGAGTTCGTTTAGTCAACCGATTGCACATGGCCGTAAAATCTTCAATTCCTTCGATACGCTGAATAGTGTCCTGAAACACAATATCCTTGTGATAATATGGAAAAATATGCGACCAGTCCGGTTTCCCCTCGGTATTGTAAGTCTTTGACCATAATTCTTTGACCATTTCAATACTGATAGGCTTTAATGCTGAATTTTCTTTCATGGAATAATTTGTATTTTAACTTTACACAAAGATAATCATATTTCCAAATAAAAAAAGTACGATTTTTTGCTACAATTAAGCGGAATCGTTACTTTTGAACGTTTAAATTTTAAAACAACACAATAATCACAAAGTTCATATCCATCTTATTATAGCTAATCTATGTCAGTTCAAGCTAAATTCATTACTTTCTTTCTGGGAATAACAAATGCAAAAAAGTTAGTAGAAAAATCCTTCCAAAATTCAGTAAGATCAACAAAACCATTGACTCCGAAGCATTTAAAAGCTAAATTCAATGTTACTGAATTTCAGGTAATGAGTAAATCGGTTGTGACTGTTCAACCCAGTAATCTTGCAGAAAACACCCACATTTTATTCTTTCACGGTGGCGCTTATGTGGTTGAAGGAAGTGCCATGCATTGGAAAATCATTGAAACTATCGTTCGGGAAACAAACTGTAAGGTTTCTTATATAGATTATCCTCTTGCCCCGGAGTGTAATTATAAGCAAACATTTGAGATGGTTCAACAATCGTTTGACAGGCTTATCAGCACATTTCCAAATGATAGGTTTATGCTGATGGGCGATTCGGCAGGTGGCGGACTGGCACTGGCTTTCACACAAAAATTGCAAAAAGAAAAAGCATTGATTCAACCCAGTAAGCTCGTTCTCTTTTCTCCATGGCTCGATCTTTCGATGCAAAATCCCGGGATTAAAAAGCTGGTGCTTAAAGACAATCTACTACCTTTAAATGGTTTGATTGAAGCCGGAAGAAAATATGCAGCGGGCGATGATGCGAGCAATTACCTGCTTTCGCCGATTAACGGTGATTTGAACGGCTTAGGTGAAACGCTGGTTTTCTTCGGGTCGGATGAATTATTTTATCCAGATTGTAAATTGTTGGCAGAAAAAGTAAAGAGTGTAGGAAATTTCAATTTTCATGAGTTTCCAGGTATGCAACATGATTGGGTAGTTTTCCCTATTCCCGAAGCAAAAAAGGCCTTACAAATTGCGATTGACTTCATAAATGCTGATTAATAGTTTCTATCAATAATACTATTTACTTAAGTAAAACAACTTTTGACTGAATGATTTGTTTAAATGTAAAATAAACAACTCTAGCAATGAAAAAATTAAGAATAGCATTAATAGTACTTTTCTTGTTTTTCGTTCTGTTTCAATCAATTGTTATTATGGCAACCAATAAAACCGAAGAACAAAGATATTCCGTATTACAGAAAGACAAAGATTTTGAGATACGGTTTTATCCTGCTGCTACATTAGCTACCATCGAATCCAAAGCAAACAATTACAGGGATTTATCCTCACCTGGTTTCAGAAAACTGGCGGGATATATTTTCGGAAACAATGAATCGTCTGTTCATATATCAATGACTTCACCGGTTCACATGGATGTAAACGATACGCTTTCCACAATGAGTTTTGTGATGCCTTCGGCCTACAATAAAGCAAATTTACCTAATCCAAAAGATGAGTCAGTAAAAATTCAGGAAGTTCCCGATGAATATGCCGCAGTAATTCGTTTCGGAGGTTACGCCAATGACGAAAAGATCAACTTCTATTCTGAAAAGCTGAAAAATATTCTGAATGAAAAAGGAATTAAAACCATCGGACATTTCAGGTTTTTAGGTTACAATCCTCCCTATCAGTTTATTGGTCGAAGGAATGAAATTGTAGTTTCGATTGAGTGGAACAAATAATCAAAACTAACTTTAGTTTTATTTTTGAAAACAAACTTATTGGAACACTTTGCAAATGTACACCAGCATGTTATTGAAATTATAAAAAATGGTTGAAAATAATTTGTTTTTTACCCGCCATCAAAAAACTGACCGGAGAGCAGACGTATCGTTATTTGAACTTCATTTCCAACTTCCATTTTGCAGCTAACTTTTCAGCTTCTTTCTTTGTAATCAGAATAACAGCAGGATGTTTGGGGATAGAGAAATTAGTCGTTTTCATCACTCCTTCATTGAAATGACCTAAATAGTTGAAATTCTCAAAATCGGTGGTTTCGCTAAACCCAAAGTTGTGAGGATGAATAGAATAAATATCATAGATAAGTACCCATTTGTTTTGCCCGATTCGTTTATAAACCGTTGGAGCTTCACAACCACTTTTTTCTCCATCGCAACGCTTTTCTATCAATTTATATCCTGAATTTATCGAATCGGAAATGGCTTGTTCAACATGCGCCCCGCCGTTGTGCGAACAAATAAACAGGTGATATTTGTTGCCCACCTTGGTAATGTCGGCATCAATATATTCCTTTCCTTCGGGATATTCGAGAATACATTTGGGAGAAATCTCCAGCTGGGTGAAATCTTTGTTCATGTAGGTATAATATACTTTGCACTTTGCATTACCAAAACGCATACTAAAATACAACATTATTTTGCCTTTGTTTTCGTCGTAAATCATTTCGGGAGCCCATGCGCAACCAATGTTTGCCAGTTCAGGAAAAGCTTTATCCACCCGAAGCACCGAGTGTGACCAGTGGATTAAGTCAGGCGATTTCAGTAATACCAAACCACGGTTGTTTCCCCAACCAAACTCTTTGCCATCCCGCTCCCACTCTGTCTGACGATAGCCCATTTTCTGAGCATAGATATGCAAATCGGTGAGTGCCATGTAAAACATTCCATCTGCACCACGCATAATGTATGGGTCGCGAATTCCTTTTTGTTCAGCAATGGTATCACCGGCAATAATGGGCTTCCCATTGTTTACATCCGTAAAACTGTAGCCATCTTTACTCAAGGCAAAGTATAATCCATGCGTATCGTCTTTGAAATAAACCATCAGATAGGCTGCCATATTCTTTTCGGATGGGAGTTTTAGCTTCTTATCTGCAAAGCCATTAACCGTGAGCAGAACGGAAAAGAAAAGAATCAATAAGCGTTGGTGCTTCATAGAATAGTTATAATAAATTATGGAATGTGCATTAAATCCGTGTTGGAACAATATAGCTGCAAAATAACAACAAAAAACCTGTTGCTACCATGTAATTTAATACATTAATATAGAATTTTCAATTTCCATATTACGAAGTCGTCTTTACTTTTATAATGTTGCTATTTTTGAGAATTTATTGCTGATCTGAATCGGGTCTCGCGAG
>CAIKVR010000072.1 GCA_903830915.1 uncultured Bacteroidales bacterium | reverse complement strand
ATATATAGCTTATGATCACAAAATTTGAGCTATTCGAAAATTCCTACATCGGGCACAAAATATCACCAGTTGCCACTTCATTTACCCCAAAGGTTATTGATCCAATGACAACTGAGCCATTTAAAACTTTGCTCTACAAAGACCCAACACCTAAAGATATTGAAGCTGTGAATAAATTCCTTAGAGCTAACAAATTTGCTTGCCTTAAACTTTACCATGGAACATCTGATGAACATGATATAATGAATCAGGGGTTGATGAAAACCAAAGAATCAACCAAAAAAAGTTTGCAAAGCCAACCAGGATTTACATATTTGTCACTCTTTCCATCAATGGCTAAAACATTTGGCGAAATGTCATATCCATACAACAAAATTACAGTGTATGAAATCGATGCACCAATATACCATTTAAAACCAGATGCTGATCAACTAAGAAACAAAAGATTGCACAGTAATATTGATTGTGGTAATTCTCTTGGGGATAGTGCTTTATATGGTCATGGGTTTAGAATTAAAGGTAACATACCACCATACATGATAAAAATTTATAAAGGATAGTTACATATCAAATTTTTTTGCTACGTTATTAGTAGTCCATGATTTCATACTAAAACCTTTTAATGCTTCAACTGGAACCGTTGCATCACCAAGAATATCAAACTGCCACGATCTAATGTGTGCTGTATTACCTTCAATATTATTCACCCAAACTTTACCTTCACCCTTTCTAATCATACTTCTAATAATTGATAAATAATTTGGTGTGCTATCGTGAGCCTTTACAACACTCATATCAATTGAAAATTCTCTGTGCGCTTGACTATCCCATGGCTGCCCAACTGATATTTCGTTAAACCGTTTAATTTTCATACAATATATATTAAAAAATCGTTTGATTTTAATCTTTCGACCAACGGTCGGTTCCTTCACATGTTGTATCCATTAAGAAAGCATTCTTCTTATTAAAATCAAACAGCGGTGCGTGAAAGATTCGAACTCCCGCCAACCCCTGAACGTGGGGCTACTCTAACCACTAAGCTAACGCACCATTTTGTCCCCCCTCAAGGATTCGAACCTTGGACTCCTCGACTACACCATATCTTCTTACATTAAGTACTATTAGTAAGACATTCAGGGTCATCTACCTTGCAGATTTAACTATTCTTCCAATAAACCCTGTACAAGATTTATTGGTACCTTCACTAAAAATGTTAAGTTCTGGGTCTAAACCAGACGCTCTGAACCGACTGAGCTAAGAGGGGCATTGTACTGTGTAGGGGATTTGAACCCCTGAACCAATTAAGGATATCCTTGAAAGAGATACTGCTTTGACCGCTTGCGTAACACAGCATATGATGATGTCCTGAACCACTAAACGACAGGCGGGGGTTTCTTTTTTGGAGCCCCACCAAGTGGGATTCGAACCCACGTTTTCATCTGGATTTTAATTTGATTTACTTAATGAAATGAAATGCCAAATTGATTATTAAACCAAGTAATACGATAACAACAGAAATAACACTTACTGTAAATGCTTTTCCACTTATTCCTTTAGCTTTTTCCACATCCTCTTGTGATGCTTTGCCTTGAATTTCTGACCGACTTTCACGAAGACTCCTATTAATAAAAAATACCACTTAATAAGATTGACGTTCTCCCATCTAAACTATATAGGCTATACCTTACACCTCGTGTGTGCTATGGTTCTTTTTTGGAAAGCCTACAGTGGGATTTGAACCCATGTCTTCATTCTGGAGTTAGGGAAGGGATTCGAACCCCCGATTTTAATGTTTTGCAAACATTTCCTTTGGACCGCTCAGGCACCCTAACATAAAATATCTGATCTTCGTTATTACTTTCGTTCTATCCATGGTAACGATTTCATCTTTAAGGTTTACGGTATTATCCGTTGGTTGACCTATTGATCGCCTTCAACCCCATCGATTTCTAACAAGATTCGAACTTATCCCTGCTGACTCATCCGCCAGCCGTGCTACCTCTACACCACAGAAAAAACTTCGCCAACCAGAACTGCTATCCTGATCTTTAAAGATTGCATATCATACTCCGTTCAGGTTAGCAGACCCTACTTGTTTTTGACCCAGCATTTTGTGGATAGGGAGGGATTTGAACCCCCAAGGTCAATAAAGACAAAACTTTTACAGAGTTCCGAGCCAGCCAGTTGCTCAACCTATCCTTTTTTAATCCATTTTCTAATTGAGTTATCACTAACCCCATATTTTCGCCCAGTAGCTAAAAATCCAATCTCACTAACTTCTTTAATTAAAATCGAGTGTTCTGGTCTTTCAACTTTTCTTTGCGAAATATTATTACATTTAACACACATCATCGAATCGCTTTTTATTGTATTTCCACACACACATATTTTGCCGATGCTTCTTATATTTTTTTTATTTCTATCAATATCAAAATTATCACTTCGTGTATAAAAATTACTATTTGTTCGTTTTTTTATATTTTTACCAGAAAATGTTTCTAATCCAGCATTACAATTAGGGCAAATGATTCTTAAGTTATCTATTCTATTATCATTATTTATACCATTTATATGATCTAAAATTAAACTTATTTTCATACCGTTCCAATTTTCATCTTGACCACACAGTTCACATATTCTATATTTCAACCCTTCTTTATAAAGTTTATCT
>CAIKVR010000071.1 GCA_903830915.1 uncultured Bacteroidales bacterium | reverse complement strand
GGTTCTCCTTCGTTCACCAAATCACCTTCAGCAAGGAATATATCCACAATTTTACCCGGCATAGGCGCTACTATATTATTCTCATTCAGCTTGTTGGAGTCAGAGTTAATCATACCACGTCGGATGTACGAGAAAAGTGATTCAAGGCTGAATTTGTATTCCACACCATTCACTTTTACCACCGCTTTGTTCTGGTCGCGCGAAACGAGTTCGCAGTGAAAACGTTTGCCATTCCAGTCGAAAGCGTAGTGAAAATCTTCCTGTTCCACAAAGTCAATATCTTGCTCAATGCCGTCAATAACCGGTTGTGACTCTTTTGGAATATAGATTTTGAAACGTTTACCGTTTTCGCGTAAAGCAATAAACAATCGCGAAGCATCGCGTTTATAAATATATGAGGTTCCCATCTTTTTTATTTACAATTTTATTATTTACAATTTACAATTGGATATTGAATTACAAATTGTTACGTAGATATATTTTGATTATTTCACTTCTCCCTCTCCTTTGGAGAGGGCTGGGGTGAGGTCTAATAATTCAACCTTTTATTCAGTACCCAAACGCTTAACGAATCGTTTTTGTAAGTAGGTAAATCCGACGAAAGTTGCAGATATTCAGAAGCATACATAATCGTTGCAGCCAATGCTCCAATCATTTCTTCTTCCTCATTTTCGAGCATTTCAGGAGTAAATACAGAGTCTACCCAACGCGTGGTGTAACTGGCATCAACAAAATCAGGATGTTGCAATACGGTACGGCAGAATGGAACGGTTGTTTTGAGACCAATCATACTGAAATCGTACAATGCAGCCAGTGTTTTTTTAATCACATCAGCACGGTTATCGCCTTTCACAATGATTTTAGCAATCATTGAGTCGAAATACGGCGTTACTACCGAACCGCTATGAACACCGGTTTCAATACGAATAAAGTCTTTTTTAGGAAAATGAATTTTATCGATAAATCCGGTTTGCGGACTAAAGCGATTTTGTGGGTCTTCACAGTTCACACGGCATTCAATTGCCCAACCGCTTATTTTTATATTTTCCTGTTTCAGGGTCAATTCTTCTCCCAAAGCCACCCGAATCTGCCAGTCAACCAGATCAACTCCTGTAACCATTTCGGTAACAGGGTGTTCCACCTGAATACGGGTATTCATTTCCATAAAATAATATGAACCATCCTCATCCATGATAAACTCAATGGTACCGGCTGAGTAGTAGCCAATTGATTTGGCAAACCGAACAGCCATATCGCCCATTTCTTTGCGCATTTCGGGCGTTACACTTGCCGAAGGAGCTTCTTCAACAATTTTCTGATGCTTACGTTGCAACGAACATTCACGTTCACCGAGATGCACCACATTACCGTGTTTGTCACCCATTATCTGGAATTCCAAATGTTTTGGGTTTTGCAGGTATTTTTCGATAAACATATCACCATTACCGAAAGCTGCCAACGCCTCATCCGAAGCCGATTTGAAGTTACGCTCAATCGTATCGGCTTTCTCCACAATACGCATACCGCGACCACCACCACCGGCAGAAGCTTTCAGAATAACCGGATAGCCAATTTTATCGGCAAACGCTTTTGCAGCATCAGCATCATTTATAGCGCCATCACTTCCGGGAACTAATGGTAAACCGCAGGTAATAGCCATGCTTTTTGCCACGGTTTTCAGTCCCATATCGCGGATTAACTGCGGTGAAGGACCGATAAAGTTGATACCGTTATCCACACAAAGTTGTGCAAAATCAGGATTTTCGGACAAGAAACCATAACCCGGATGAACAAGGTCAATATTATGTTCTAAAGCCAGTTTTACAATCAGATCTGCATCCAGAAAAATAGGTTTTTCATTTCCTGAATCGCGTGCCGGAATAATTTCATCGGCATAATTCAAATAAAGAGCATCAGGCTCTTTGTCACTCTGAAAAACTACAGCCAACATGCCCAGTTTATGAGCTGCGCGAATAATCCGAATGGCTATTTCGCTGCGATTGGCAATTAAAAGTCGTTTCTTCATTCTTTATTATTATTTGCTCCCGTTGGTCGCGTTAATTGCTTTGCTTTATTTACTACGTGTTATTTACTCACTTCGTTCGTGTTATTAACGCGAAGCTAATATCGGCGAAGCCTAATAACAGCGTAGCGTAATAACGGCGAAGCCAAATATCATTTATAAAGGTATACTTCCGTGTTTCCTCGCCGGTTTGAAATATTGTTTGTTCGACAAAATCTCAAACGAAGTAATCAGAATCTGACGTGTATCCGAAGGAGTAATTACCTCATCAATCAGTCCGAATTCTTCAGCTTTATACGGATTGGCAACCTCATTTTTGTATTTTTCAATCAGTTCCTTTTCCAGTTCTTCACGATTTTCTGCTTTGGCAAGTTCGTGTTTGTTCACAATCTTGATAGCACCACCGGGTCCCATAACCGCAATTTCGGCTGTTGGCCATGCAAAGTTGAAATCACCACCGGTATTTTTACTGCTCATCACAATGTACGCACCACCATAGGCTTTGCGGGTAATAATGGTAATCTTTGGAACAGTAGCTTCACAAAATGCATAAAGTAACTTGGCACCATTACGGATAATTCCATTGTGTTCCTGCTCAATGCCCGGCAAGAAACCGGGAACATCTTCCAGAATTAGCAATGGAATATTAAATGCATCGCAAAAACGCACAAATCTGGCACCTTTCACACTGGCACTTATATCCAGCGTACCAGCCATTACTTTAGGTTGATTGGCCACAATTCCAATAGATTTACCATCTAATCGGGCAAATCCAACCAGGATATTCTGTGCAAATTTTTCATGAACCTCAAATAAAGAATCTTTATCAACCAGAATATTGATAATTTCTTTCATATCGTACGGACGGTTGGGATCGTCCGGAATAATTTTATTCAAAAACTCCTGACGTGACTTATATGAACTTATAAGATTTGAAACAGGAAGGGTTTCGTAATTATTGGAAGGAATATAAGATAACAACTTACGAATCAACATAATGGTATGCTCCTCGTCATCAGAAACAAAATGAGCAACCCCGCTTTTGCTGGCATGCACATTACCCCCACCAAGACCTTCCATGTCGATATCTTCGTTCAATACCTCCTTCACCACATCAGGTCCGGTTACGAACATATACGAGGTCTGATTGGTCATAAAAATAAAGTCGGTCAGTGCAGGTGAATACACCGCACCACCTGCTGCAGGTCCCAGAATAGCTGAAATCTGAGGAATAATACCCGACGAACGCACATTGTTACGGAAAATAGTGGCATACGCCGAAAGACTTTTCACACCTTCCTGAATACGGGCACCACCCGAATCCATCAAACCCACAATCGGACAACCCAGCTTCAGAGCCATTTCCTGCACTTTGGCAATTTTCATACCGTGAGCATAACCCAACGAGCCACCCAACACGGTAAAGTCCTGAGCATAAGCAAATACACTGCGTCCCTGAACCAATCCACGACCCACCACAACACCATCACCAAAATTGGATTGTTTGCTGCTCATGGGTGTTTGCGAAGGTGATACAAAAGCATCAAATTCAAAGAAAG
>CAIKVR010000070.1 GCA_903830915.1 uncultured Bacteroidales bacterium | reverse complement strand
GGGAATGAAACAATCCAACGAGGTGGTACCTATCCCTCAGTTGAACGTGGTGGTTTCGTTTACAAAGCGTTTTCTTAAACCAATAGTTAAGACAAATTCGAAAAAACAAACCGACGTACTGAAAGAAATGTTTCAGGCTATCGACTCCGATTCATCGGTTCAGGATGCTATAACTGCTCTGAATTTACAGTCGTTGTTTGAAGAACTGAAAGTGTTGCAAAATGGATTTACCCAAACAGTAATGCAACGTAGTAATGTACGTGCAGAACGGGAAGAAGTAAATACATCGGATGTAAGAAGAAATGCCGAAGCAGCGCTGACAGATTTGCTAAACGAAATTGACTTGATGCAAAAGAAACATTCGGAGCTGGACTATAAACCGCTGATTAAAAAACTGAATGATACTTTTACGATGTATATGGTAGAAGTAAAAAAACGAAGCACCATGAATCAAAAACAAATTGATGCCCAACGTAAAGTAAGTACTATAAAAACAACGACAACCGCAGAGAACGGGAATTCAAGTGCGGTTGCCAGCTAGTTGTAGTGCATACAATCTTTAATTAAAAAGTCTCGTATACCTGTTTACGCGGCTTTTTTTTGTCGCCAAATATTCGGACGCAGCAAACATGGCTCAAATATACACGATATATACTTACATTGTATCCATTTTCGTTGATTAATTTCATATAATATCATGCAAAAACCTGAAATAATACTGTGTAATATAATATAATACAAGACTTTGTGTTATTGTTATTTATTATTAATAATAGTATTTAAACATTATGGAAGTGTTTTTTGGATTGTGATTATAATGACTTTTTTTTATTTATAGAACTCGTCTTGACTTCTCAACAATGGTATAATGACGCACCGATGGAACTTATAAAAAGTCACAATGTTTTCACAATGTCGTTCCTACTGTAGTAAAAAAACCATTTAATTACCGGCATTTCTATAATATTACTCCTAAATGTGCATCTTTCTGATCGTTAATGGAGCGATAGTATGCCAGAATATTTAATTCAAAAAATCAAAAGTTGTGTTAAGAGCTATAATATCAGAATTTTTCTGCATTTTTGTTGTTCGTATTCATTTAAGCTTAATCAATGTAAATCAATGACAACACTTAATCAACCACTCACAATTAAATCGGTTACTTTCAAAAACCGTATCGGGATGTCGCCTATGTGTCAATACTCAGCTACAGATGGATTTGCCTCCGATTGGCATTTTGTTCATTATGGCACACGGGCTGTGGGTGGAGTTGGACTAATAATTGTCGAAGCAACAGCTGTAACTCCCGAAGGACGTATAACTCCTTGTGATTTAGGATTGTGGAAAGATGAACAAATAGCTGAACTAAAGAAGATTACAGAGTTTATTCATAGTCATGGTTCAGTAGCAGGAATTCAAATTGCTCATGCCGGTCGCAAAGCATCGCATCAAACACCGGTAATTGGTGGCAAACAAATATCTGTTAAAGAAGGTGGCTGGCCGACAGTCGCCCCCTCGGCTATCCCGTTTGAAACTGACGAACAAGTGCCTGTAGAATTGACAGTTCAGGCTATTCAGACCATTGTTGATCAGTTTAAAACAGCAGCTTTCAGGGCTAAATATGCTGGTTTCAAAGTTCTCGAAATTCATGCTGCTCACGGCTATCTGATTCACGAATTCTTGTCGCCTCTTACCAATCAGCGTACCGATGAATATGGTGGTAGTTTTGAAAATCGTATTCGGTTGATTATTGAAATTATAGCAGCAGTTAAAACTGTTTGGCCGGATGATTTACCATTGTTCGTTCGTTTATCGGCAACCGATTGGGCTGAAGGAGGATGGAATGTAGAAGAAACTGTGAAACTTGCTACGATACTCAAAAAGTCAGGAGTAGATTTAATCGACTGTTCATCAGGCGGAAACATTGTTGACCAAAAAATTCAGATTGGTCCGGGTTATCAGGTTCAGTTTTCCGAAGCTGTTCGCAAAACAGGAATTCTAACTTCCACCGTAGGACTTATTACTTCTACCGACTTAATGAATAGTATTTTGGAAGAAGGTAAAGCTGACATGGTTCTCTTAGGTCGTGAACTGCTCCGCAATCCGTATTTCGCTTTGAAAACTGATGGTGCTGAATGGCCTGAACAGTATTTGAGAGCTAAATAAGCTATTTTAAATTAAGTTCAATATTTCCGGGTCACCGAAAAAGAGGTTTTTGGAAAAAACAATACAGGTAACGAAACTCCAACCACCAATGCAAACAAAATAAACATGGTAGTCAGTCCATTGTGCATAAAATCAAGCATATAACCCTGTGATTTGACTACATCAGCTGTTCTCATAAACTTGATTAGTCCAAGAATGGTGCGATAGGCAAACAATCCCGGAATCATAGGTAGGAGTGATGGAAACGAAAATACTTCTGCCGGGCAATGAATAATTCGTGCAAATAATATACTCAGCAAACCAATGCACGAAGCTGCCACAAAAGTTGCCAGCGAAATATCGAGTTTTAGCGAATGAATAAGTGCAAAGCGTAATCCATGACCAATGGCAGCCAGTAAAGCTGAAACGGCAACAGCTTTTCTTGATGGATTGGAAATAACGGCAAAGCCAATAGCCGCAACAGCAGCCAATGCCGCATCTCTCAAAATCAATTGTATAAATTCGGTAGTATTCATAGTTTTTCGAGTCCTAAAATCAACATGGAGACAAACAATCCTAACGCGATACAAACAATCAGGCTGGATGCATTAACCAATCGGGCAATGCCCGTAAGTACATGACCTTCAATTATATCCAAAATGGAGTTGATAAGCGGTACACCCGGAATAAGAAACAACACACTTGAAGCAAGTGCTATTTCAGGAGTTGTCCCTAGCTGAAATACATAGCCTAAACCCGCCAATAATGATGCAATAAAAGCACTGGTAGTAAACACAATAAGGTGATTAATGTGTTTTTTTACCATTTCCTGCCGACAGAAAAATCCAAATAAGGTTGCGAAAAACACCAATCCAATTGCATATAAATCGCCTTTGAACAATGCACAAAAGGCAGCATTGGCGCAACCTACCAAAAATAAAACCAACCATCTCGACATACGTTTCCGGGTGACTATATCATGATAGCGTTGTTTTATTTTATCGTAAGTCAGATTTTTATCAAATGTATCCCAGCTCAATGCACTCAAATCCGAAACTATTGTAAAATTGAGAGCAAGTGGTCGGGTCTTTTTTATTAATGTCAGTCGTTCTGTTGAATTTTCCTTACTGGTAATAGTCATCATGATACTGAGTTGAAAAACGGAAAGCTCAATATAATATCCAAAGGTGGATGCCATGCGCGATATATTCTGAATAATCCGCATGGTATGAGCTCCCGTTGTCATTAGTTCAGCAGCAATGTCAGTCAGTAAATCGGCAATTTCCTGTATGTTAGGTTCTTTCTGAATACTTCTTTGAGTCATTTATCGGAGAATAAAAACAATAAATTTTGGGTGCAAAGGTAATAAAAAGCACTCATTTATTTGGTCGGGTTCAACTTTTTGACTAAAATTGCACAAGCAAATCAGAAAATGTGAACTATATGGTTTTCAGACTGTTTTCTGATAAAAAATGGTTTAATTTGAGAAAATGAAAACGGAAAAATTTGATGTAACCGGAATGTCTTGTGCAGCCTGTGTTGCAACTGTTGAGAAAAGTGTAAATAAACTCACCGGCGTGAAAACAGTGAATGTAAACCTGTTGACTAATACCATGTCGGTTGATTTTGATGAGTTGAGTCTGACTCCCGATATTATTGAAAAGTCGGTAGAAATGGTTGGGTACGAGGCTCACGTACGCCCAGGACAGATGGATCAAAAAGCTGCCCCAAGACCAACTTTCGACTATACATTGGAAGAACAAAAGGAGTTAAAAAACCATTTAATTGCCTCTTCCATCTTTCTTGTTCCATTATTGTATGTAACCATGGGGCACATGTTGGGGTTGCCATACCCAATGTATCTTCATAGTACTGAGTATTCATTTTATTATGCGTTTATTCAGTTTTGGCTGATTATGCCAATTATATATGTTAACCGAAATTATTTTTCAAAAGGATTAAAAAGCCTGTTTAAAGCTTCTCCTAATATGGATTCACTTATAGCAATTGGATCGGGAGCAGCCATTTTATATGGAGTCTACGCGCTCTTTCGTATTACAGATGGATTGTTTAATGGATATTATGAGTCTGTGATTCATTATCGAAACGACTTATATTTTGAGTCGGCCGGTACAATTCTGACGTTAGTTACACTGGGAAAATACCTTGAAGCAAAATCAAAACGCCGCACAACCAATGCTCTTACCCGTCTGTTGAATATTTCTCCCAAGACAGCAAACGTAATCCGCAATAAAATTGAAATTGAAATACCGGTTGAAGAAGTTGAATTAAATGAAATGGTGATGGTTCGTCCGGGAAGCCTTGTGCCAGTTGATGGAATTGTAATAAGTGGCAGTTCTTCTGTGGATGAATCACCTTTGACCGGTGAAAGTATGCCGGTTTACAAACAAAAAGGGGATAATGTACTTTCGGCAAGTATCAACAAATCAGGATCTTTCACTATTCGTGCCACCAAAGTGGGCAATAACACCACACTTCAGCAAATCATTCATTTGGTGGAAGAAGCCTCATCATCAAAAGCCCCTATTTCGAAACTTGCTGATAAAATAAGTGCTGTCTTTGTGCCTTCGGTTATTCTGATTGCCATAATTGCTAGTGTTGCATGGAAATTGGCAGGTTATCCATTTGATTTTGCATTATCTATCGGTATTGCTGTATTGGTTATTTCATGTCCATGCGCACTCGGTCTTGCCACCCCGGTAGCTATAATGGTAGGAACAGGAAAAGGTGCTGAGCATGGGATATTAATCAAATCGGCAGAATCGCTCCAAATGGCCAATAAGATTGACACGGTTGTGCTGGATAAAACCGGTACACTGACCGAAGGAAAACCACGCGTTACTCATATTTTTACTGCCAAATCGACTACAGAGAATGATCTATTAAAAATAGCCGCCTCTCTGGAAGAACCATCGGAACATCCGTTGGCAGAAGCTATATTGGTGAAAGCAAATGAAGATGGAATACAGATACAATCTGTTGAAAATTTTCAGGCTATTGCCGGAATGGGCATTGAAGGATTTATAAACGGTAAAAATTACCTGGCTGGAAACCTGAAACTGATGACCGACCGAAAAGTGAAATTGCTTGATTTTGAAGCATTGGCTGATAAATTGGCGGATGAAGGTAATACGCCTTTATTCGTTGCTTGTGGAAAATCTATTTTGGGAATCATTGCCGTGGCCGATGTGCTTAAACCAACCAGCATCAAAGCTGTTGAACTGTTTAAAAATCTGGGTATTGATGTGGTAATGCTTACTGGCGATCATGCCCGCACAGCAGCTGCCATTCAGGCTCAACTTGGTATTAATACTGTAATTGCCGATGTGTTGCCTCAGGATAAAGATAAGGAAATTAGTCGTTTACAGGCCGAAGGGAGAATTGTTGCTATGATTGGTGACGGTATAAATGATGCTCCTGCACTGACCCGTGCTAATCTGGGAATTGCCATTGGTGCTGGAACTGATGTAGCTATAGAATCGGCTGATGTGGTGCTAATGCGCAGCGATTTACTGGACGCAGTCACCACGCTCCGCCTTAGTAGTGCTGTGATGCTAAACATTAAACAAAATCTTTTTTGGGCATTTTTCTATAATATTATTGGAATTCCATTGGCAGCGGGCGTTTTTTACAGCATGTTGGAATGGAAGCTAAATCCAATGTTTGCTGCTGCTGCTATGAGTTTTAGCTCGGTTACAGTTGTGTTGAACGCGTTGAGATTGTTACGGTTTAAACCCGATTTTGAAATCAAACCAATTAAACCAAACCGATTGAAAATTGTTATTAGTAATGAAATCCCTAATGCAATAAAAACTTTTCTAAACGAAAAAATTAAGATTAATGAGATTTACAAGAATATTCAAAATTCAATTGAAAAATCTATTAAACCGGAAGAAATTTCTGTCTGGTTTCAGAAAACAACAGATAAACTAATCAAAAAAGTAAAAAAATGACAGAAAAAACATTAGAAATAAAAGGAATGAGCTGCGGTCATTGCTCTGCTCGCGTAGAAAAAGTGCTGAACGCCATTGATGGTGTAAGTGCAAAAGTGGACTTGGAATCCAATACGGCAAAACTGACACTTTCGACAGAAATAAGCGACGAAGCACTTAAAACAGCTGTGGATAATATTGGTTACGAAGTAGTGGGAGTAAAATAATGTATGACGTATTTTTTTAGTTCATATTTAAATTTACAACACCATAACCACTTTTACCAATCAAATGAAAACAGCTCTGGAAATGTACCGGAGCTGTTTTTGTATTTATTAATAAAAAAACAGTAATATGAGTTCAGTACTGAGACTAGATTCATCCCAAAAGCGTTGGTAAACAATGTAACTTAATTATTAAATAAGAATTTGTTGAACTACTTCACAAAAACTATTATTCAACACTAACTTTATTCCATACAAAAAAACTAAAAATATAAGTTTTGAATTATAATTATTCGTTTGTATAAAGTCGAAAACTTAAATCAAATCACCCGAAAAAATGATATTTTTAATATATAATCTGACATACTATCAATTAATTACAAAAAACTGCAATCCCGACATTGCAATTTTAGAATAATGAATTATCTTTGCATCGTTTTTCAGTCCGAAGAACAAATTCCTCATTCGAAACTACAAATAATTTTAAGCCCTCTCAAGGGTTAAAAGTCATCAATATATATGGAATTGCTAGAACAAATCATGGCTCGTGCCAAAGCCAATCCGCAACGGATTGTGTTACCCGAAGGCACCGAAATCCGCACCCTGAAAGCGGCTGACATTATTCTGAAAGAAAAGGCTGCAAAGCTTATTCTGATTGGAAATACCGCTGAAATAACCCGACTGGCTGCTGAAAACAATCTTACAAACATTTCGGACGCTACTATTTTGGATCCTGAAACGGATGCCAACATGCCTGTTTATGCCAATTTGCTTTTCGAACTCCGCAAAAGTAAAGGAATGACTGCAGAAGAAGCGGCAAAACTGGCAAAAGATCCTTTATTCCTTGGTTGCCTGATGATTAAAAACGGTGATGCCGATGGTGAACTGGCTGGCGCACAAAATACTACCGGAAATGTACTTCGTCCGGCTTTTCAGATTGTAAAAACATTGCCGGGCATCAAGGTGGTATCTGGTGCTATACTAATGTTTACACCAGCTACTCAATACGGTGAAAACGGCCTGTTGGTATTTGCCGACTGTGCTGTAAATCCAAATCCAACCGCCGAAGAACTGGCTCAAATTGCCGTTTGTACAGCAGATACGGCTCGCATCATTTGCGGTTACGAACCACGTGTGGCCATGTTGAGCTTCTCGTCGAAAGGAAGTGCGAAGCACGAACTAGTGGATAAGGTGGTGGAAGCTACACGCATAGCCAAAGAAATGGCTCCTGAATTGATGATTGATGGTGAACTGCAGGCCGATGCAGCATTTGTTCCTGCCATTGGACAAAGTAAAGCTCCGGGAAGCAAAATTGCCGGACATGCTAACGTGCTGGTTTTCCCCGATTTACAAGCCGGAAATATTGGCTATAAAATGGTGGAACGTTTCTCTGGTGCACAGGCTGTTGGCCCGATTCTTCAGGGAATGGCTGCTCCTATCAACGATCTTTCACGCGGTTGCTCGGTGGATGACATCGTGAAAATGATTACAATTACAGCAAATCAGGCAAT
>CAIKVR010000069.1 GCA_903830915.1 uncultured Bacteroidales bacterium | reverse complement strand
ACAATCGTACCCGTAGTTACCTGTGCAGTAAAGACAGGATCGGTATCACCATAGGTCTTTGATTTGGTATCAACCGTAATGGTAATGGGACGTTTATCTATATCAAGTCGTTGTATGATATCAGTTGCTGCATTATAAATTGGATTACCTGCCTGCTTGGCCGTGATATAAGTTGTACCGGCTTGTTTTATATGGATGTTGCCCGAAACGATTGTTGCCACATCTTCATTTGAACTGGAATAAGTAATCGGATTAATGCCCGAAGTAGAAGAAGTTGCTCCAGGATTATAATCCGCATCACCATATGTTTTAGTTGTCAAAGATTCAAATGTAAGAGCTTGAGGATTTTTCACTTCAATACTTAAGTTTGAATTACTGCTTCCTCCGTTGTTTGAAGCCGTCACAATATAATTAGAAGCTAAACTTGCCACTGAAGGAGTACCACTGATAATACCCGAAGTAGCATCAAAGCTTAATCCGCCAGGTAAAGCAGGACTGATTGAATATCCAGCCTGTGTGATTTTCCGGATTGAATTATTATAACTATCAACTACATATACAGTGCCCGATGCATCGACCACCAGGCCCCAGGGATTGTCAAAACTTGCAACTGTAAGCGTTCCATTATTCGACTCAGCTGTTCCACTGCCGGCAAGAGTACTTACTATTCCTTCCGGAGTGATCTTACGGATTAGGTTATTTTGGGTATCAGCTACATACACATTTCCTGAAGCATCTGTCGCAAGTCCATAAGGAAATTTGAAAGTAGCCGTACTACCAATACCATCATCTGAACCAACAGCTCCGCTTCCTGCAAAATCGCTGACTTCACCTGCTGAAGTAATTTTACGGATTTTATTATTTCCCACATCAGCTACATACACATTGCCTGAAACATCTACAGTCACATACCAAGGAACGTTAAAACTTGCGGTACTGCCATTTCCGTTCGTAGAACCTGCGTCACCATTTCCGGCTAATGTGCTAACCACACCTTCAGAAGTGATTTTACGGATTAAATTGTTTTCTCTGTCTGCTACATATACATTGCCTGAAAGATCTACAGCTACTCCGACAGGACCATCGAAACTTGCCAAAACGCCCGTTCCGTCATCCGAACCAGGATTACCACTACCGGCAAAGGTGCTGACAGTACCATCCGGAGTTATTTTACGGATTCTATTATGATCGAAATCGGCTACAAACACATTACCGGAAGCATCAGTTGCTATTCCTGCAGGTTCTCCAAATCCGGCCTCACTCCCTGCAAATGTGCTAACTTCACCGACAGGCGTTACTTTACGAATCATATTATTGCCTAGATCACTTACATACAAATTTCCCGAAGCATCTATTGCGGAATAAATTGGCATGCTAAAGGTCGCCAAATTTCCAGGACCATTGTTTGCACCGTCTTCACCTCTTCCGGCCAGAGTGGTAACCATTTCCTGTCCTCCTGTTACTGCTCCACCGGTATTTGTGGGGGATAAAGGTATAACGGCCGTCCCAACCACATAACTTTGAGGGGAAGTATAACTTATATTAGGAGCAATATCGTTTGTTTTAAAACTTACCGCATCACCGTAACTTGTTCCAACACTATTGGTGGCAGATACTCGTGCATAATAAGTTGTATTTGGCAATAAACCAGAAAGTGCAGCACTGACTGAAGTATTCGTAATTCCGGCAACCTGACTTGGAGTTGCAATAACTGAAGTTCCATAACTCGTTGTTGTCCCATATTCGAAAGTAACATCTGTACTGGCATTATTTGCATTTACACTGCCGTTCAGCATAGCACTGTTGCTTGTAACTGAAGTTACTGGCGAAGTGTTGGTAGAAGGAGCAGTTATTGATGGATTTACCGTAATGGTATATGTTTTAGGACTCCCCACACAAGCTAAACCGGAACTTAATCCTGTAACTGTTATGGTATAAGCACTACAGGATTCATCCGGGTTAACTTCATTGGCAACCAGCACTACAGTTGATCCTGCTGCCATATTAAAGCTAAATGAAGGAGATGCTAAATATGCGTCATCTCCTGCATCAGCCAAATAGTTAACAGAAATATCAGATGGATTAAAACTGCCATTATAAGCAATTACTTCAATATTAGTAGCACTGTTTTCATAATTGACAGTTATGCATTGATCCTGTCCTGTCGTGTTTGTGAGGGTATATGTATCATAGTAATATGAAGACCCACCTGCACCAGGATAGGCTTTTGCCGTTCCACAAACCGAAGAACTATTGCCTCTTGAAATTCTTGCCGATAGAATTGCATCGCCGGTTGTTAGCGATCCGGTAAATGTCAGTTGATTTGAAGCTGCTACGCCTGGTGTTACGGTTACCGTTGCTACAACTGGTGCAGTGCCTGTGTTTATAGCTGTAAAGGAAGGGATATCCCCTGTCCCACTTGCTGTTAGCCCTATACCGGGTGTGTCATTTGTCCAGTTGAATACAGTACCGGAATACCCACCACTGAATGTTACTGCAGTTGTTGAGGACCCATTCACCACAACCTGATTGGAAACTGCATTTACAGTCGGAAGAATCACTCCTGTATTGATGGTATAATTTGCAGGAGCAGAATAATTTCCAGTTGCCGAACCGGTAAGTGAATATACAACGGTTATAGTTTTACCTCCACCTGCATTTGAGTTGTCATAATTTGCAGTTGCGGTTAAACTGACATTTCCTAAATCGGCTGCTAAAATTCCTGATAAAGTACCGGCAGTTACAGTGGCTGTTGTATTACCATCAAATACTTTACTTAACGTTAGTGTTGGAGTAGTGATTGTTAATGGAATTGCTAAAGTTTTAAATGTTTTATCCAGTCCGTTTGATGTACCAGCCGAATTCACACCGTTTACCCTGAAATGATAGGTGGTGTTCGGCACTAAACTTGACAGTGCATAGTTAACCGCAGTTGCAGATGCACCAGTAACCGAACCTGGGGTTGCAGAAACTATTGTTCCATAACCGGTTGTTAGCCCATATTCAAAGGTTACCGTTGTATTGGCATTATTTGCATTGATACTACCGTTTAGTGTTGCACCGTCACTGGTAACAGAAGTCGCCACAGAAGTGGTTGCCGATGGTGGAAGTGCAGTTACGGTTAATATAAAGGTTGCTGTAGTGCTTCCAAACAAATTGGTTGCAGTAACGGTAAAGTTGGTAGTTGATAACAATACTGTAGGCGTTCCGTAAATTACACCGGTAGTAGTATTCAGTGTTACTCCGGCAGGCAATGCCGGAATAATATTATAACTATCAACGCCTCCAGCGACTGTTGGGGTTGAAGTT
>CAIKVR010000068.1 GCA_903830915.1 uncultured Bacteroidales bacterium | reverse complement strand
CGCCTATGCCGGGTAAAATTGTGGATATATTCCTTGCTGAAGGTGATTTGGTGAACGAAGGAGAACCTATTCTGAGTCTGGAAGCCATGAAAATGCAGAACGAAATTTCGGCTAACTGTAACGGTGTGATTCGAAAAATCCGTGTTCAATCCGGTCAGTCGGTTATGAAAGACGAATTACTGGTGGAAATAAGTTCGATTGACGAATAACTATATAAAACTTGATATTGCGTCGCTGAATATGTAGAAATATTAAATTGACAGAATCATCGAAATTTTTGGGAACTTTTTTCTATTTTTTCAACTTCCTAAAATTTAATTCTTTGTAAATATTTAAACACCTTGCTGCAGTTTTGTTGTGTCAAGTACTTTATTGTTTGTGGAAATTTTAGGGTAATCCGGGTTAGCAGGAGAGAAATGCAACTGGAAATACTGCTATTGAGAGTATTCTATATATCTGTTTGACAAATACACATTCAAATAACAATTTCCATTCCACAAGGTGTGGGAACAAACAACAAGACAGCCGGTTGCAAATCTGCAACCGGCTGTCTTGTTAAAAACCTCATATGTGTTTGTTAATCAACCTTCTTTATAAGATCCATTCCAATATGCAATGCTTTTTCGTTCATTCCCAATAAATGATGATGTCTGTCAGGTAATGATTTTTTCAGGCCTTTCAACACATTTTCAATCTGAACTATAGGACGTACTTTCAACAAGCCACCTAGGATTATCATATTCAGAGTTTTTGACGTATTGTTTGCTAAAGAATATTCAGTTGCATCAATCCGATATACATTAATATCCTTGCGTGTAGGAAACTTATGGAATCCGTTTCCGTCAAAGATTAATGTTCCGCCCGGTTTAACCCTGCTTTCAAAACGCTCCAATGATGGTTGATTCAGCACTATTGCCGTGTCATAAGAATTTAGTACGGGCGAACTGATACGTTCATCACTAAGGATTACGGTCACATTGGCTGTTCCGCCGCGTTGTTCTGGTCCGTAGGATGGCATCCAACTCACTTCCTGTCCCTGCATCAAACCCGAATACGCCAGAATCTTTCCCATCGAAAGTACTCCCTGACCACCAAATCCGGCTATAATTATTTCTTCTGTCATTATTCTTTCAATTGTAAATCGTAAATGATAAAATTGTAAATTCTTATAGGTCTTTTAAATCGCCAAGCGGATAGGCCGGAAACATATTTTCTACCATCCAGTCATTTGAAGCTTCGGGAGTAAGTTTCCAACCTGAACTACAGGTTGATACAACTTCTACAATTGATGTCCCTTTGCCTAACATGGAATTTTCAAAAGCTTTTCGAATAGCCTTTTTAGTCTTGCGGACTCCGGCTACATTATGAACTGCCTGACGGGTTACATAGCAGGTTCCATCTAGCATTGCCAACAGTTTGGTAATATCAAGCGGGTGTCCGTTCAAAGGCACTGTGCGTCCGTTTGGGGAAGTGGATGATTTCATTCCATGTAGTGTGGTAGGAGCCATCTGACCTCCGGTCATACCATATATTCCATTGTTTATGAATATGATAGCAATATTTTCGCCACGGTTGCAGGCATGAATAGTTTCTGCGGTTCCAATGGCAGCCAAATCGCCATCACCCTGATAGGTAAAAACCAGTCTGTCGGGCAAAAGTCGTTTTACTGCTGTTGCAAGTGCCGGAGCGCGTCCGTGAGCAGCCTGCTGCCAGTCGATATCGAGGTATTTATAAGCAAAAACAGCACAACCTACCGGAGCAATACCAATAGTGTTTTCCTGCACGCCCATATCATCAATAATTTCACCAATAATTTTATGAACCACACCATGACTGCAACCCGGGCAGTAATGCATAGGCGTGTCATTCATTACCTTTGTCTTGGCATAAACCAGATTGGCAGGATTTATTATTTCGTTTGTTGTCATAAGATTTTTATTTGTTTACAAGTTTCGTCATCAGTGCATTATATACACCATCGGGCGAAGGATTCATTCCACCCATTCGTCCGTAAAACTCAACCGGAACACGGCCGTTAACAGCCAGTCTCACATCTTCAACCATCTGACCGGCACTCATTTCAATGGTTAGCATCGATTTTACTTTGTCAGCATATTTGCTGATAATATCAGTTGGGAAAGGGAACAGCGTTATCGGACGAATCAATCCGACTTTTATTCCTTCAGCACGTGCCATGTCTACCGCTTTTTGGCTTACACGTGCACAAGTTCCAAATGCAATGATTAGATAATCAGCATCTTCGCATTCCACTTCTTCGAAAAGTACTTCGTTTTTTTCAATCTCACGATATTTCGCTTGTAAACGGATATTTGTATCTTCCATTTCCTGCGCATCGAGCGACAATGTGGTGATAACGTTTGGTTTTCTGCTGGCAGGTTTTCCAAGGGTTGCCCACGGCATTCTGGTTCGAATTTCTTCTTCAGTCAATCGGGGTTGGAAAGGTGGAAGTATCACTTTTTCCATCATCTGACCAATAATACCGTCGGCCAGAATCATAGCAGGTGTGCGGTATTTGAATGCTAGATCAAATGCCAACACGGTATGGTCGGCCATTTCCTGAACGGAAGCAGGTGCAAGTGTAATTAGTTTATAATCACCATGTCCGCCGCCTTTCACCGCCTGAAAATAATCAGCCTGACTGGGCTGAATAGTTCCCAAACCGGGACCACCACGCATAACATTTACTATCAGACAAGGCAGTTCGCCGGCTGCAATATAGGAAATACCTTCCTGCATAAGGCTAACGCCTGGGCTTGATGAACTTGTCATGGATTTTTTTCCGCAGGAAGCAGCACCGTAAACCATGTTTATGGACGATGTTTCGCTTTCGGCCTGAAGCACCACCATACCGGTTGAGTTCCATGGTTCTTCATCCATTAGCGTTTCCATTATTTCGGACTGCGGTGTGATAGGATAACCAAAATACCCGTCGCATCCGCAACGAATAGCAGCATGGGCAATGGCTTCATTGCCTTTCATCAATCTGACTTCTTCGTGTGTATGTTTTTTTGAATCACTCATTTTGTTAGTTTTTAATACAATGGTTTTGCTTTAAACCCTTACTTTATAAACAGTTATACATGCATCGGGACATACATAAGCACAGGCAGCGCAACCAACACAATCATCCGGATTTTCCATCATACTGAAATTATATCCTTTTGAATTTGCTTCTTTGTTTAGAATCAAAACGTCGGAGGGGCATGCTACAACGCAAAGATTACAGCCTTTGCAACGTTCGGTATTAACTACCACGGCTCCTTTTACTTTCGCCATTATTCTTTCTTTTTTAAATTTGTCTTGCAAATGTAAGTAAATTTGACTGAAAATGTGTTTTGTAGTTGGTCTTTTTACACGGTTTTTAGCTGTAATAATAACTACTTTGAAACAGTTATTTGTAATGATTTACAATAGTAAGTATTCTCTTTTTTCTTCTTACAAATTGTAACTATTTTAACCGCAAAACGATTTTTGAGTTAGGATTTTTTTTCTTTAGTAAATTGTTATTTTATTCTAAAAAGTATTGTCAGTATATCAGAATTAAAAAAATGTACGTCTTAAAAACATCTGAGCAAACAAATAGTTAGTTAATGTTCCCAGCTCTTAAACGGATGTACGCACAAATATGAGTTATTATAACATTTACTTTGAGTTACTTCTTCGCCTAACCAATCTGGTTTACTGAACGTTGCATCTTCAGTTTCCAATTCCAGTTCGGCAACAGTTAAACCTTCATTTTCTCCATAAAATTCGTCCACCTCATAAGTTTGTCCATCAAATACCACTTCATACCGTGTTTTGTCGATTATTATGGGTTGACATAGCTGAAGCAAGTCTTGTGCTTCTTTCAATGGAATTTCTTTTTCCCACTCATAACGACTCAGACCTGATTCACTTCGCATTCCTTTAATGGTCAGGTAGCCCTTATCGCTTTTCGTGCGCACACGCACTGTACGACCCGATTCTGTTGATAAATAACCCTGAGAAATTCGGAAACTTTTATTTGCTAGGTGCTTGTATTCTCCTTTTACAAGGAATTTTCGTTCGATTTCTAATGGCATAATTTTTTTTTAATTAGCGGTTACAAACTCCAATATACGGGCAATACTGACATACTTTGAGGTTTTCGGTTTGAGAAAATGGTATTTCAGGATTGAAAATTTCTTCAAGACAAGCCGTTAAATAGTTGCGGAATTCTTCTTCATAACTTGCAAAATCAGTTACTTTTTCTTTTAATTCTTTGTTGTTCAATGCCGTATCAAAATCATCTTTAAAAACGTCACGAATATAATAAATACCCGGAGTTATAGGCTTCCCTTCTGATTTTTCTTTGTAAAAAATACCGTACAAAAAGGTTTGCAAAACAAATTTAGGACGGTTTTCTTTGTTGTGCTCAAACACCTCTTCTAGGTTCTTAAAATCAAGTTTTCCACTACCTGTTTTATAGTCGAGAATGCGTAACCGCCCGTCTTTTTCGTCAATTCGGTCGATAAAACCCTTCAGATTTACATTCATTTTACCGTCCTGTATTGGATATTGAATGTTACATCGTTCTTCGGAAGTTATATAACGAAAAGGTGCATGATTTTTATCTACTTTCAAAACCTGTAAAATGTATTTTCGAAGTACGCTGGCAATAAGCAGATTATTTCCTTCCAGCGGAATCAGTGTACCGGTTTTTCGTTTGAAATACTCCGAGTTGAAAGCTTTAAGTATTTCATTATCAATGTTCAGCGTGTTTTTTATCAATAGCTCAAAATCATCTGTTTGTGTCATTTGACCTTTATAGGGCAGATAGAGATTTTCCATGACTTTATGAAAAATACTACCAAACATGCTGGCTTCAACCGTTTCCAAAACTTCATCGGCTTGTTCTACAATTTCCACTTTGGTAAGGTTAAACTGCAACGGACAATCAATGTAGGTGTTGATTGAGCTTGCCGAAAGGGAAGGACTTTTTTCTTCACGGGAACTAAACTGAAGCAGTTTTTGCATTATTGCCGGTGTTTTCTCCACCTGAATTGGTTGTGCACTTCCAAAACCAATATCAAACGATATGCTTTTCTTGGTGGTTTGCACACCGTAATGATATTCCAACTGATACAGAAAGCGGCTCATTTCACCCGTTTGCATACCTTCAGTACGTGAATCGTAAAGAAAGAAAATGCGTTTCGCCCGGTGAATTAGTCGATAGAAGTTATAAGCAGTAATCGCATCCTGATGCTCGGTGGTAGGCAGTTCAAAACCACGGCGCAAATTATAGGGAATAAAGCTGTTAGAACTGCTTTTTTGTGGATAAACCCCCTCGTTGAACGATGTTATAATTAAGTTTTCAAAATCCAGACCGCGGGTTTCAAGCACACCCATAACCTGCAACCCATCAAGTGGTTCACCAATAAATGGAATTGTTATTCCTGCTGTAAGCTGACGTGTGAGGCGAACCAGCGTAACCATATTCAAATCTACATCTACCGGTTTCGCTTTCATAATATCAGCCATTCGGTTTATAGTCACGTAGTATTGATACAGAAAATCACATTCTAGTTGGTAGTTATGAGTTTCGTCCGAAGCTTGCTGCCAACCGTTTTGAAGACTGCGCAGTATTTTAAGCAGATAGGGCAGAAAAGTTTGTGTATCGGTTTGAGGAATAAAAATTGTTGCAAGCAATTCGTTTGTATTCAGTTCATTGGCATCAATATAGATCCAGTTATTTTTAGAAATTTCATGAGTCAAACGATTAGCTTCTTTGCTGCAAAGCAGTGAGATATATTGATGATTCAGAATGTTGGAAACCGTTTGATGGTAAAATGAAATTCGCTCACCCGATACCCTCATTCGACGTTGTAACTCAAAAATATGTTCAATTAAACCCGAAACCGGAGTAGATTTCAACGGAAATCCCATTGTTATATTTACTTTTTCTATTTGCTTCGGCAGCGAGTGGAGTAGGGGAATCAGCAAACTTTCGTCCGGAAGTACCACAGCAGTATCTACCCAGTCAGTAGTTGGTAGTTTATAGTCAGTAGTTTCTGAACCTGATACTTTTGGTGGATAAAGATTTTCCAGTATTTTATATACCTGTTTGGCTTGTCCTACAGCCGATGGAACAGCAATAAGTTCAATTTTTTTCTCGGTAAGCAGCTCAACAACTGGCTCAATGGGATATCTCGAAGGAAATATATGGATGTTTTCGGCATAAAAACGGGAAGCAGGATTGTCCGAATCACGAAGTTCTTCGGCCTCATAGTCCCAGTAAAAATCTGCCTGTTCACGTTTCTGGAGTTCAGCCATTAGGGTATGTTCACTGGGATTCAAGGCATTAAACCCCACAAAAACAAATTGTTTTCCAGCGTATTCAGGAATTTCTTCTTTTGTACGTAGGCGGTCGGCCACATCGCGACAAATCATGCCTTCAGTAGCAGTGTTTTCAGCCAGTAATTCAGCCCGGAATTGTTCATAAACAGGTAGTAGTATTTTCCACGTTGCCACAAAATCTTCCTGTGTTTTGCCTTCGGTTACCGGTACAAAGTTGCTCCAGAACTGGCGAATTGCTTCAATCTGTTTTTCAGTAAACACATTGAAAAGCTGATCGATCTGTTTTAATTCGGTGATATTGGTGAATAACTGCTTGGCATCTACACGGTATTTATCCACATCGTCGAAATCGGACAACAGCATTTCACCCCAAAACACAAATGAATCAAAAGTCTCGTCGCTGCCACTCATTTCCTTGTAAATACTGTAGAGTCTGAAAAGTGAACTCAGCCGGTCGACAGTTTGCAGGGGTGATGCCAGTGAAAAACAATCGTTTATAGTGAGAATTTCAGGCGAGAACAAGGGTTTTCCGGCAATTTCAGAAAGGTAACGTTGAAAAAACAATCCTGCGCGCCGATTTGGAAATACAAAACTCAGTGAACTTATATCACTCTGATAATGAGAATATAATGTTTGTGCTATGCGGTAAAGAAATGAGTTCATGTGAAACAGGCTAACGATTTACAAAGTTACGATTTACAATTGGATTTGACAATTGCTTCTTAGGTCGTAGTTATTTCATTTTCTTTTGAATCCTGTTCTCTTTCTAACTGTTCTTTTATTTTAATATGTAATTTCTCCATAAACAGATCTTCATCCAAATTCAGATCATCTTCATCGAAATTGTAAGTGATAATAGTGTCAATATGGTCACAGCGCTCAATATACATCTCATAATCTTCATTTATATTGGTAGCATAAACTATCCAACCCTCGTAATCCAGGTCTTCAAGTGCTTTGAAGTACTTAAAAACCACTGTTTGTACAATGTCGAAATACTCTTTACGTCGTTTTTCTGTTCTGAGATAGTACTCAGTTTCCTCAACACATGATTCTTCGGCTACTTCACGTATAATTTCTTCGCTTATATGTTCTTTGATAAATGGATTATTGTCGGCAAATGTATAATCGGGTACGGGTGGTTCAGGTCGTTTTCCATACCTTTCTGCCCAAAAATCTAATTCAGGGTATTTTTCCCGGAGATTTACACCCTCTGTCTGGTCGTCAACAAGTTCGTGAGAACTGACTAACAAGTATTTCCCGGCAGAGTTTGCTATCCAGTTGATATATTCAACCAGTTTTGGGCGTATTTCACCAATGACTGATGGATATTGCTTTTCAATCAGCCTCCTCACTTTAGGTGCAATTTCAGCCATAGCGGGACAGTAAACGCTTTCGTAGAAAAATTCCACATCTTGTGGTACTTCTACAAATATACTCGTCAGAGGGCGTGATTCCCGCACGAAAAACTCACTGTTTTCGTCGTACCATTCTTCCATCTCTGTTAACTCATCATCATCAAAAAACTCATCATTATCATCATCTTCTTCAAACATAAAATTTCGGTTTAAAAGTTTTTGCAAATATACTACTCTATAATTTAATTATAAAATAATCTGATATACTTTTTTCAACAAAAAATCCGATTCAACCATTGTTTAGTTTAACCGGAAATGTTCAAAAGTTTTATAATTCTTACTCAGATAATTAATTGTTAAACCAATTTTTAATTCATTCCCTGATACAAGATTTTAATAATGCCAGAAAAAAAAATCAAATTGTTTTATTCTCATATCCGTTGATTAAGCGGACAATGTTGGGAAGGTGCATGAGGATAATCAGTGTTGCGCAAAGAAGAAAATACCAAAACTGATAAGAAGATTTGTGAATCAGGAATTCGCTGACAGGCAGCGTTACAGATAAGCAAATTGAGCCCAGTGAAACATACTTCGTTTTCCATTTGACCAGAAAATAAACTAAAACCGCCACCAAAACCGGTATCGGACTCAGTAAAATGGAAGCACCAAGGGTGGTGTTCACTCCCTTTCCACCTTTAAATTTCAGGAAAATACTGAAGTTATGACCCAGAATGGCAGCCAATGCTATCATATAAACATAGGTGTCAGGATAAGTATAGAAGTTGCAGTATTGTAACGATAATATTGCTCCCACCGGTAGAAGCCCTTTCAGCATATCGCAAAGTTGAGTGATTAATGCAACCTTAGAACCTGCAACCCGTTTTACATTGGTGGAGCCTATATTACCACTTCCCTGCTCACGGATATTTATTCCGGTAAATTTTCTGGTAAAAATGTAACCAAAAGGAATTGACCCGAGAATATAAGTCAAAACAATCAACAATACTTCAAATGCTGTTTTCATTTAAGATAAAGATACAGTACAAACAAAACGGAATATACGCCCAGATAAAATCTATAAAAGTTTCTGAATTTAAGATAGGAATAATTGTCGGGATAGGTATTTCCAGCCAATGCTTTGATTTCTTTGAGAAACACCGGTTTGATATTGATAACCCAACTATCAGTTTCGTAAACAATTTTACGGAATTTACTGCGATAAATACTCATAGGCAAACCCCATGCTGCAAAAAGAATAAACCAGATATTATTGATAATGAATGTCATAGTGTAATTTATTTCTTTGGAAACCAAGGGAGAAACGAACTTGTCTGCCGAACATATTCTGCATATTCGGGTTTTTGGGTTTTCAATGATTTTTCGAGCAAAGCCACTCCTGACACCTTAATAATGAGCAAAGTCATAATTACTGACCCTGCCACCAAACTATAGCTTCCGGATGAAAGGCACAACAAAGCATAACCCCACCAAACAGCCGAATCACCAAAATAATTGGGGTGACGGGTGTAATGCCAGAAGCCGGTATTCAGTACTTTGCCTTTATTAACAGGATTGTTTTTAAACTTTGCCAACTGCATATCGCCTCCGGCTTCGAATACAAATCCGATAAGCCATACAAACACGGCTACATAATCAATCAGATTCAGTGTTTGCGAAGTTGAATACTGGTTTACACCATATAAAGTCATGGAAATTATCCACATGAGCATTCCCTGCAGCAGGAAAGTCTGAAAGAAGCTAATCCACCAGTAATTTTTTTCACCGTATTTCTTACGAAATTCCTTGTAGCGAAAATCTTCGCCTTTACCGATATTTCTCCATGCCAAATAAATGGATAAGCGCAGTCCCCAAAGGTTAACCAGCACGAGAAGAATCATTTTAGTGGGAGTGAATTCTGTATTGCTGAAATAAAACGTATTAACTGCAACAAATCCTAATCCCCAAAAGAGATCTACTATACTCACATTTTTGAGTATTACACTCACTATCCATAAGGTGGACATCATGCCTAAAATCAGGAGTAAACCCTGAACATATAATGGTATCATAATTAATTTTTTAAAAATTATTATTTAAACAACAAAGACACAGCAATTGTTCCGTTGCCGGCATTCATGCCTATCACGGGCGAAATATCAACTACCGAAACAGGGCTCTTGCCCGTTAGTTCTTGCATTTGTTGAGTATAGATATCTGCCCCCGCTTCATTGTGCGCATGCAGTACCGTGTAGTTCCAGATTGTTTTTCCGGCACTGATTTTCCGGATATGTTTCATCACTTTATTTATATTGGCCCGCTGGCTAAATGCTTGCCCGAACAATACCGACTTACCATCCTCGTCCATCGACACAATGGGATTAATGTTTAGCAGGTTAGCAATAGAGCCTTTTCGTTTGGATACACGACCACCTTTAATCATGTACTTCAGGTCCTTTACGCTGACAAATATCTTGGCATTTGCTTTCCATTGCTCAACCGAATTCACAATATCAGCAGGTTCTAATCCGGCTTCGATGGACTGTGCCACCCTCAACACGAGTAAACCAAGCGAACCCGACAATGTTTTGGAATCTATTGTATAGATCGGTTTATTGAACTCGACCGAAATCTTCTCGGCTGCCTTCACACTGTTCGTATAGGTTCCGCTAAATTGCGAAGTGAGGTGAACTGATATGATGGCATCGTAGTGAGAAGCCAAATGTGAATAAAGATTCACAAAGCTATGCTCGTTTATCTGTGAAGTTTTCGGGAATTCAGCAGAACTTTCAAGCAGGTCGTAGAAATGATTGGGCGTAATGGTTACCTTGTCCAGGTAATGATTATTTCCAAAATTGATATTCAGCGGCAGGGTGTAAATCTGATAAAAGTCAATCAGTTCCTGCGACAGATCACAGGTTGAATCCGTAACCACGGCCACATTCCATTTACGGGCAGTAGCAGCCTCGTTTTGCCGTATCATATCGTCCGCTTTCTGAAAGGTGATGGTGCCGAAATCCTTCAGTTTATAGAACAGCTCGGCCGGGTCGTTGGTGTGTATATGTATGCGCGACAGACTATCCGAGCCTGCTACCACCACTGAATCGCCGTCTTTGCTCAGAAAGTGCTGAAGTTCAGCTTTCGAAACCTTCAGGTTTTTCAGTACAGCCTCAGTACAGTAACGAAACGTAATTTCTCCCTCATGCAACTCTTCATTGTGTATGGGCTCAAGGGATTCGTCGGGTTGTGCCACGAATTGTCGGATATTGTTACTTCGTATAAATTCAATAATTCCCTCTATAAATACCACAAAACCCTTCGCACCGGCATCTACCACATTGGTTTGGCGCAGCGCTTTCATTTTTTGTCTTGTAGCTTCGAGCGACTTATTCAGCGACTCCAGCGATTCCAGTAAAAATTTCCTGAAATCAGTAGATTTAGTATTCGTTTTAATTGATTCAGCCCATTCTTTGATAACCGTTATCATAGTACCTTCCACGGGATTAGCCACCGCATCGTACATATAGGGAATCGATTTGCCCACACTATCAATAAATTCCGAAACAGAGATATGACCTTTCTCGATCGTAGCGAGATTCATTCCATACAGAAACTGCGCGAAGATAATTCCCGAATTACCCCGTGCGCCCATTAATGCATTTTCAGCAATACCAGCAAGGGTGATTTTATATGATTTGTTCGGTCTGAGATTATCCAACACCGAACGGATAGTTGAAGCCAGGTTTGTACCGGTATCTTTATCGTTTACCGGAAACACATTGATTTTATTTATTTCAGCCTGTTGCTGGAGTATTCTATGCCCTCCGGCTTTAAAAGCGTAGTATAGTAACCGACCGTCGAGATGCGATATGGGTTTATCAATCATAGAAAAAAGCGTTTATCAGTACAAACATAAATAAACGTCATTATGTTTGAAGGTAAGGCTTTATTAAGTAGTATTCACTCTCCTATCTGCAAAGTTTTGACTGAGAGTAAAAGTAACTCTTTTGTTTGAAGCTTCTTTTTTGCTAAGACATATAATACACTTTTGTTTAGTGTTGAAAATTTGAACGAATCACGACCTAACATACTTCCATACAATTATTTTAAGTTCAAAAATGTAGAATTATATATATTGAAATGTAGTAAATACTTTGTTTGGAGTTTGATGTGTTAACCAATAATAGAAATTAATTAATTATAAAAGTTAATTGTGGTTAATAATGTATTCGTATTTGGTTAAAAAGAATCTTTGTGAATTATTTATCTGGGTTATTCTAAAACCGTTGAATAAACGATGGCGACTGATAAATTGACTTTGTTGTTTTGAAATAATTGAATTAACT
>CAIKVR010000067.1 GCA_903830915.1 uncultured Bacteroidales bacterium | reverse complement strand
CTTACGATATTCAGAAATGGACAAAAGCCGTTCAGGCAGGAGTCGATTTTGTTAATGATCCAAATTGCGCTCACTTGAAAATTACCACTGCTTACAAAGATTTATTTACGGGTCAGACCAGTTACGACTATCTGGTACCACGTGCCGATAAAAATTCTGAAATCATGTTGGTTCGTCCATTTGAGAAAAATTCAAATAATTTTGAAAAAGCAAATTATCCGGTAGGAATTTCCGGAGCGTTGGGCAATTGTGTTTGTCCTTCGTATAATTTGGTCAAGGCTTATGGTGCAACTGCAGCAAACGGACTGACAACAATAGATAAACGATTGGCATGGAATGTTGCTTTACCCGGTTCGACCATGGGATTAGTTAACGGCTCAGCCCGTAAAGTTGATTCGTATGTTGGTGGGTTAGATGCCATCGGAGCTAAATTTGGAGCAACTACAACCGGATTTTATTTACGAAAAATGGTCTGTGATAATTTTGATTTCAGCAAAGGGGATAACAAATCCAAATCATGGGTTTTGATGCGTATGTCTGAAATTATTATGAATCTTGCCGAAGCAGCAAATGAAGTTTATGGTCCTACTACCAATATTCCCGGGTTAACTTCGGGAGCTCGTCAGGCACGTCAACTGGTATGGTTGATTACCGATCGTGCCGGTTTAGTACGAACAAGTGTTCCTACAGATAAAGACTTATTCAGAACATGGATTCAGGAGCAACGCAGATTGGAATTTGCATTCGAGGAACAACGTTTTTTTGACGTTCGTCGCTGGAAAATTGCTGAAGTAACTGAAGCTGCGCCTTTACTTGGGTTGAAAGTTACCAATACAGCCGGTGTATTTACTTATGAAGAATTTACAGTTGATAACCGGGTTTTTGACCCTAAAATGTATCGCTACCCAATTCCATATAATGAAGTGGTAAAAAGTGGTGGAGCAATCATTCAAAATGAAGGTTGGTAATGATTTATTAACCATTCGAAACAAAATGAAGCAAATCATAGTCAAATTTTTCCTTATTTCAACTTTTACCATCGGTATTTTATTTAGCGGTTGTAAAGTTGACACAAATCCACCCGTAGCGGAAGATAAAACACTAGCAATAACTGATTTCTCTCCTAAAACGGGGGGTGAAAAAACCGTTGTGGTGATAAATGGCAAAAATTTTGCTTCAGCCATCAACTATAATTTAATTAAAATCGGAAGTTATTCACTGATTCCTTTAACAGCTTCATCAACTCAATTGACTTTTTCAATTCCTAACGGTATGGTTGCAGGCGATTATAACATTACTGTTATGGTTGGGGGAGTTTCGGCGGTTTCGTCCGACAAGTTTAATGTTGATCCAACTAAACCAGGTGGTGGAGGCTATGTAAGTAACGATAAAGTTCCTGGAATTACGGCCGCTATTGTAAATGCTTGCTTTTTTGGAACCGGACAAACGAATATTCATCCACGCATTTTTTATTCGACGGCTGATATTCAACGGATAAAATCACTGGCTTTAACTGATATGGCCGCGAAAGCTGCATACGATGCCATTATAAGTACAGCTAATAGTTTACTTACTCAATCGGTATTAAAATGGGGATTGGATGCCGATAATTTGCGGATTTCTAATATTCATTCAATTGGAAATGATATTATTCCTCCTTTGGTGTTAGCTTATCAGTTTACAGGTGATACACGGTATGCACAACGATGTTATGATCAGTTGGCTGAAATGATGACCTGGTCTGATTGGGGTGCTAGTCGACATTTTCTGGACATTGGGATTGGTTCAAAAGGCGTGGCGATGGCTTATGACGGTTTGTACGATTTTCTTACACCCGATCAGCGAACTAAAATAGTAGCAGCTGCCCGCAAATTTGCACTGGAACCGGGTTTATCGCAAATGAAAGGAAATACCGTTGCTTTTGCCTGGTATCTTACCGACAATAACTGGAACGGAATCTGTCACGGCGGTTTAATAGACCTTGCCTTGTCGATGTACGAATCTGACACACCGTTTATGAGTCAGGTTGTTTCAATTGCTGCCAATCAAACGTTGCCTTACATGAAATCACTTGAACCGGATGGTGCAAGTCGTGAAGGGATGATGTACTGGGATTATGGTTTGACAAATACATTCATGTGTTACGAAGCTATGAATCGTATCCTGAGTACAACCTATGGTTTGGCTGAGCAACCCGGATTTATAAAAACCGGTTGGTTTCCATTTTTGGTCACAGGTCCTGCCGGATCGGCCAGTGTGGGGGATGATTATTTATATAATTCAATCAATCAGAAGTTTACCTCGCGCTTGTGGTTTGCAAAAAAACTTAATGATGCCAATCTGGCAAAAGCTAATTTTGATGCAGTAAAAGCAAAATCAGCTTCTTCAAACGGTGGAATAAACGGTTGGATGGATTTGCTGGCATACGATCCGGGGTTGATATCACAGGGTCAATCGGTTTCACTGCCTATGAATGGCAATGTGCATGGGCTGGATTATATGTTTGTTCGCGAAAATGATACCGATAATTCATATTACATTGGTATGCACGGTGGTGATAATGCTGCCAGCCATGGGCATTTGGATGCCGGAACTTTCTTTTTACATGCCAAAGGTCAGGTATTTGCTTCCGGAACATTAGGAACAACAGCCCCCTACCCTGCAGATTATTTCAATAGTTGCAACCCTGATTATAATGCGCAACCTACTACAATTACTTCCACGCCTGGACGAAACTATTATTACAGAGTTCGCACCGAAGGTAAAAGCTGTGTGGTTTTCAATCCTGATGCACGACCAATGCAAAACCCAACCGGGGTTTGTATTGTTGAAAAAGAATTGAACGACGCAACCGGTGGCTGTTATGTTTTGAATATGAATGGTATTTACAGTCGCGATGTATCAACTTATAAACGGGGAATAAAACTGAACAGAACCACTAAAGTGACTTCCATTCAGGATGAATTTTCTCCGCTTGCCGCTTCGAGTCTGTACTGGATAATGCAAACCACTGCCAATGTTTCCATAAATCCGTCCAACAAAAAAATGGCCAAACTGACTATTGGTACAAACAGCGTTTATGCTATTATTAAATCGCCCGATACTGCTCAGTTTGAATATGTCCCAAGTTCCACCGGTTTTGTGAATTACCTGACAGAAACTAAACCGATTTTTTCTACTATAATGATTGGAAAAGATCAAACAAACGGAGGATACGGCAAGTTACAATTTAAACTTACAGGAGTTACAGCATCAACAACCATTCGGGTTGATTTTGTGGATGCAATGACTACGGTTGTACCCGATATAACTGCAGTGTCAAATTGGACAACTTCTAATTAATCGATTAATAAAAAAGACTGAAAAAGGAGGAGAATCAACTATCGGTTTTTCTCCTTTTTGGTAATTGTAAAATTAAATAAATATGAAAAACAGATTTCTCCT
>CAIKVR010000066.1 GCA_903830915.1 uncultured Bacteroidales bacterium | reverse complement strand
TTTTCTTTGTAATCTGCCGTCCGCATGGGATACCCGAAGGCGCAGCCCGCCATTGAAAACCGACATTTCTCGTTAATTTTTTAACGTTGAGTTTTCCAATCTCAGTACAATGCGGTTCGTTGATGCAAATATACAGCTTTATTAGTTACGTTATTCCCAAAACAACGATATCTTAAGTTAAATATACTATCTTACTTGTGTATCAAATGATAAGCATATAAGCGTTTTGGCTCGAATTAAAAAAAGCTTTTCAAAATTTCGTAATCTAAAAGAATTTATCTACTTTTGCAACTCTATGTGAAAAAAATAATTAACAAAAGAAATAATATTATATCTTATGGCAAAGAAAGAGGAAAAAGAGCACAACGAACTTGAAAATGTACAACATGCGTTGACTTCCACAGAAGCATTTATCGAAAAATATCAAAAACAAATCCTCACTGGTGTAGGAGCAGTAATTCTTGTTATTTTATTAGTTTTATCATTTAAGAACTTTTACCTTGATAAACGTGAAATAGCTGCTGAAAATGAAATGGTTAAGTCTCAAGCTGCATTTGCTACCGATTCATTTCGTATTGCACTCGAAGGTAAAGGGGTACAGTCAATCGGTTTTAAAGAAATTGCTTCAGAATATAGTATCACTCCGTCGGGAAAACTAGCAGGTGCTTATGCTGGCATTTGTTATTATAAACTTGGACAATACGAAAACGCGATTAAATATCTATCTCAGTTCAGCAGTAATGATAATTATTTTTCAGTTTCGGTTGTTGGACTTACAGGAGACTGTTATGTGAATCTGAATGAAAATGAAAAGGCTATAAGCTATTTCGAAAAAGCTGCTGATAAAGACAATGCAGTATTAAGTCCGGTTTATTTGAAAAAAGTCGGTTTGATTTATGAATCGCTGAGTCAACCAGAGAAAGCCGAAAAAGCATATACTCAAATAAAAGAAAAATATCCAAAAAGCTCTGAAGCTTCTGATATTGATAAGTATATAGCACGTGTACAGAAATAATTTTCTTTTTAATATAAACAAAAAAGCTGCTTCAAATCGTTGGGGTAGCTTTTTTAAATTTAAAACAATCATAGAATGGCAACCAAATATCAGAATCTTTCACAATATAATGCTGAAATAATGCCGGATAAGGAAGTAGTTGCAAGTCAACATTATGCAATTGCGGTGGCAGACTGGAATCCTCAGATAACACATGCAATGCTACGTGGTGCAGTAGAAACACTCGAAGAGGTAGGTGTTGAACCGGAGAATATTCAAGTGATACATGTTCCGGGAACATTTGAACTGACTTACGCTGCCAAGCAACTTCTAAATATTGAAAAATATGATGGAATAATTGTAATTGGTTGCGTTATTCAAGGTGATACTCCCCATTTTGACTATGTTTGTGAAAGTGTAACTCATGGAATAACAGAGTTGAATCTTCGCAATAATGGTTGTCCGGTTGTATTTGGTGTGCTCACTACCAATACATTACAACAAGCTCTTGACAGAGCAGATGGGAAACATGGAAATAAGGGCGTCGAAGCTGCAACAACAGCTGTAAAAATGGCTAATATTGTTTGGTAGTACCGATTTTTAGAAGTATCTTTGCACTGCTTTTTAAAATTTGGGCAGTTACCAAAGTGGCCAACTGGGGCTGACTGTAACTCAGCTGTCTTTCGACTTCGGAGGTTCGAATCCTTCACTGCCCACAAAAAGCATTTACAATTCAAATATTTTCAATTTACCATTTTAAATAGTACATTGTAAATGAAAAAATGGTAAATGACCTGCGGAAGTAGCTCAGTTGATAGAGCATTAGCCTTCCAAGCTGAGGGTCGCGGGTTTGAGTCCCGTCTTCCGCTCTCAACCAAAAAGAGATTCTAACTTCAGTGTTGGAGTCTCTTTTGTTATTCTATCTCAAATGTTAGTATTTTTCTCAAAAAAAAAAGATATTACATCGAGGTATAATAAAAATTAATTTATCTTTGAACATAATTAAAAACCAGATATTCTGAAATATTTAAAATATACACATTATGAAAGCAAAAGAAGACGATTTATTAGTTTATGACGAAGACGAAGCTGTAAAATTTATTCTAAAATCATTACCTGCAGACGCCAAACAACGTATTAATGACGAAAAAATTGAATATGTTTTAGATGTTGTTTATGAGTTTTACGACGAAAATGGCTTGATTGACGAAGATTCGACAGAGGAAGCAAGTATTGATGAAGAAGAAATGTTCAATTTTATTCTGAAATGTTCTAAAAAAGATAAGATGGAACTGAGTGAAGACGATGTTCAGCTTATTCTTGATGGAGAATATGAATATGGAAAGTCGTTAGGAATTTACACTGAGGAAAATTAAGTAGATTCCAAAATAATATAGTTCAAATTATTTCATGTATTACATAGTTTATTTTTCGTTTTGGCTGATTACTCTTCTTCCGTTACGATTACTATATATAATGTCGGATATTCTGTATCCGATAGTTTATTATGTGGCCGGATATAGAAAAGATGTGGTTCGTTCCAATATCAGTAGATCTTTTCCGGAAAAACCCCAAGAGGAAAGATTGAAAATAGAACGTAATTATTATCGTTATTTCTGTGATTTGTTTGTAGAAACAATGAAGGAAATGCATTTCAGCAAAGATGAAATAAAAAGAAGGATGACCATTGGAAATTTTGATGCTGTTAAGGAACAATATGCGAAAGGAAAAAGCGTAATGTTGATGACTGCTCATTATGGAAATTGGGAATGGCCTATTGCGCTGTCGCTTTATTTACCCGAAGAAGTTCCGCTATACGGAATTTATAAAAAACAGAGTAACAATACTTTCGATAAATTGTTTTTTAAATTAAGATCAAGATTTGGAGGAATCCCCATTGAAAAAAATCGATTAATGCGTTTGTTAATTCAATTGAAGAAAGAAAAAAAGCTTGGAAATTTTTGGATGATTGCAGATCAAACTCCTTATGGTTCGGATATTGGTTTCTTTTGGACAAAATTCTTAAATCAGGACACAGCCACACTTACAGGGACGGAACAACTGGCAAGAAAATTTGATTTTCCGGTTTTCTATGCAGATATAACCCGCACAAAAAGAGGTTATTACCACTGTGAATTTATTCCAATTACCCTTGAACCAACTCAAACAAAAGAGTTTGAGATTACCGAAAGGTATATGCAATTATTAGAAAAGCGTATCCAAATATCTCCTCAATTCTGGCTTTGGTCGCACAGAAGGTGGAAGTATCAGCGTAATAATCAGGCATAACAGTAATTAAATGTCAACAGCCATAGTTATACTTAACTGGAACGGTGAAAATTTTTTACAGCAATTTTTGCCTGTTTTAATAAGACACACAACTCTACCGGGTGTCGAAATCATTGTTGCAGACAATGCTTCAACTGATTCATCTGTGGAGTTACTGGTTGATAAATTCCCTGAAATAAGAACAATTATTCTCGATAAGAATTATGGATTTGCTTCGGGCTATAACAAAGCGTTGGAACAAATTGAAGCCGATTACTACGTACTGCTGAATTCCGATGTTGAAGTAACTCCGAAATGGCTTGAACCGATTATTCAATACATGTCAGTAAATCAGGATGTTGCTGCATGTCAACCCAAAATTTTGTCTTATGCCAATAGAACCCATTTTGAACATGCAGGTGCTAGTGGTGGTTTCATTGATAAATATGGATTTCCATTTTGCAGAGGTCGTATTTTAGGAATTGCCGAAGAAGATAAAGGTCAGTACGATGAAATAACAGATATTTTCTGGGCTTCAGGGGCTTGTATGATAGTTCGCTCTGATGTTTTCCGGAAAACAGGTGGATTAGATGATGAGTTTTTTGCTCACATGGAAGAAATCGATTTATGCTGGAGAATGAAAAGCCGTGGATATCGGATTGCATGTGTACCCAAAAGCGTGGTTTATCATATTGGTGGAGGAACATTGAACGTGGAAAGTCCTTACAAAACTTACCTGAATTTCAGAAATAATCTGCTGATGTTATACAAAAATCTTCCTGACAGATTGTTGAAGAATATTATGTTCAAGCGTTTATTATTTGATTATATAGCTGCTTTTCAGCTGTTTGGAACCGGAAAACCCTCCAATGCAATAAGTGTACTCAAAGCCCGAAAAGATTTCCTAAAGATGAAATCATATTTTAGTACCAAACGAGACGAAAATATTTTGAATGCAACAACTGAAATAATTCCTGAAATTTGGCAGAAAAGTATAGTTTTAAATTATTACTTGAAAGGAAAGAAAACTTTTTCGTCAATTAAGTGGTAAGTCTCCTTAATACTCGCACAAATTCTGTAACTTCCTCTTTTGTAGTATCGAACGAGCACATCCAACGTTGTTCATGAGTAGCAGCATCCCATTCATAGAAAGGATATTGTGACCGGAGTGCTTGGATTATATTTTCCGGAATAATCACAAAAATAGCATTTGCATCTACACTTTGAGTCATTTTTACACCAGGCAATCCTATTATCATGCTTTCAAGTAGTTTAGCCATTTCGTTTGCGTGTGAAGCCATTCTGAACCATAAATTGTTAGATAGCAATGCACTAAATTGAGCAGCTATAAAACGGTTCTTTGAGAAAAGTTGTGCAGTTTGTTTATGGAAATAGGGTGCATTTACTTTCAGTTTTTCATTGAAAATTAGTACCGCCTCACCAATCATTAAACCGTTTTTTGTACCGCCAAAACTCATAATGTCGATTCCACAATCTACTGTAGCTTCTTTCAGACTTACGCATAAAGCCGCCACAGCGTTGGAAATACGTGCACCATCCAAATGAACATACATTTCGTTGGAATGTGCAAAATCACAAAGTTTTTTCAGTTCCGCAATAGTATAAACCGTTCCAAGTTCTGTGCTTTGACTTATAGAAATAACCTTCGGCTGGGTGTTATGAACATTGCCAATGCGTCCGAGTAATGGTTTAATCTGTTCGGGTGTCAGTTTACCATCTGTAGTTTTGAGGGGCAGTAGTGAGCAACCGATACTTTGAGTAGGTGCTCCGCATTCATCGGCTAATATATGTGCATATTCTGAACAGATAACAGCCTGAAATGGTAATGTGCAGCATTTCAGGCAGGTAACATTAGCACCTGTACCGTTAAATGTGTAAAGAACAGTTACACTGCCAAAAATACGTTCGAAAAGACGGTTTGTTTCTTCTGTAAACTCATCATCACCGTACGAAATCTGGTGGTTTGTATTAGCACGTTGGATAGCATCAAAAATTTCGGGGTGAATACCCGAATAATTATCACTGGCAAAAGATTTCATTTTTTTTAGAATCAAGATATTTGAACCAAGAATCAACACATCAATATTAAGACAATAAAACCAAGTTCAAAACTATTAAGTCTTGATTCCTGGCTCTAAAATCTAAAGTCTGAATTAAAATTTAAACTTATCGAAAAAACTTCTTGGTTTTGACTCTTCTTCAATTGTATCAATTGCAGAAGAAGTTGTCTCTGAAGAATATTCTTTTCGTGGTTCAGCTTCACCCTGTTCACGTTTAATAAATGCAACCACATCTTCCAAGCCTTCAATAAACTTGTCGAAATCCTCTTTGTAAAGGAAAATTTTATGTTTTTCGTACGTTACCTGAGCATCTTCTTCATATCCGGTAACTTTCTTTTTGCTTTCAGTAATGGCCAGAAATAAATCTTCATTGCGGCTTTTTTTCACATCTAAATAATAGATTCTTTTTCCTGCTTTGATGGCCTTTGAATAAATGATTTCGTTGTCTTTTTTCTCAATTTCAAACTTTTTTTTCTCTACTTCCATAATTTCAACTGATTTTATTAATATCCATTCTGTTATATCCAACTAAATTATGTATTGAATAATGCGCCAAATTTCTGTATTTTTTTTGAATAAATCAAATGAAATCAGTGTTTTTGATGAATTTATTTAAAAATTTTCAAAAAAAGCAG
>CAIKVR010000065.1 GCA_903830915.1 uncultured Bacteroidales bacterium | reverse complement strand
TGTCATTCCGAGCGAAGCGAGGAATCTATTACCGTTGTTTAAGTATTATCATTCTGATAAAGGCGAGGAATCTATCTACCAATAAGAAGATATTTTAGCTTTGCCATTCCTCGCTTCGTTCGGAAACTATCTCACCAATGTGTAAACGTTGTTTAAGTATTATCATTCTAATAATAGCGAGGAATCTATCTCTAATTTTGATAAAATATTTTTTAGAATTCACAGATAACTAAGTCTTTGTGATTTTATAGTAAGGAATCTTTCATTTGATTTTCATTAGCAGAAGCATTCTGAGTAATCTTTTTAATCACTCCGTTATCATATAATTCATCCCTGTTTTGATTCAGTTTATCTATCAATCTATCTTTCTTTTCCCGCGAATAAGCTTTAATTTGTTTTTCCCGCTTAATTGCTAAATCAATAAAATCAAACAGCTCGTAATAAACCAATTTATTGACATTATACTTTTCGGAAAATCCTTTGATAAGTTTATTTTTATGTTCATGACATCTTCTTACCAAATCGTTTGTAACGCCAATATAAAGTACATTGTTGTTATAATTTGACAAAATATAAACAGAATAAACATAGATTTTTTGCATTTTTGATATTGCTTTTAATCAAATTTGAATTTCTGCTAAAAATAAGAGTATCTAAGTTTGAATAAAATTATTTTCCAATTTTCACCGCTTCTTTTCGATACAAAATCTTATGATTCGGCATGTCGTAGATTTCCATAATAGGGCCTTTTTCGTCGTAATTATTATCTTTCACAAACTTCATCAAAGCCGGATACACTTTAAGAACACCTACCATGATAGACATTTTGCCTTTTAATGGAAATTCGGCGGTAATGTACTTTTTCACCGGACATGTTTTAATGTTGAATTTTCCTTTCAACCAAAAAGTTTTGCTGGTATCAGCATTCTCGAGAATACAACCCACATCAGAATGAAGGCTATCTTTCTTTACAAAGCGTGGATTGTCGTAATAAATGCCAAAACCTTTGAACGTTACTACATTTTCTTTCTCCAATTGATATTGGAGCTTTTGTGCCACAGAACCGGTTTTGTCGTACGAACCCATAAACTTCTCATAAACCAGTTTTTCACCGCCTTCTTCTTTTACCTGAACATTCACATTCGTGAAGCCACCGTAATTGGCAATTGCCAATACAAGGATTACCGTAATCGCAATGATTAGCCCGACAATAATTTTTACAGTTTTCATAACATAAATAATTTAAGAATTAGAAATTAAGTTGATAATTATAAGCTTGTTTTTCGGAATACTAATTTCAATAAACTTGGCAAAACCACCAGTAGCAAAGGCAATGCGATAATTAATCCTCCAATGACTGCTATAGCCAGCGACTGATGCATTTGAGCGCCTGATCCTATACCCAATGCCAATGGAATCAATGCAACAATTGCTCCGCAGGCTGTCATCAATTTGGGTCGTAGTCGGGCAGAAATGGAATAAATCAGCGCATGATTTATTGTTGAATCTTTAAGCACAGTCAGGAATTGCTGAATGGTGAAAATGCAATTTTCGCCGATAATTCCCACTATCATTATCAATCCGGTATAACTTCCCACGTTGAGGGCTGTATTGGTAATAAATAAAGCAACTACACCTCCCACAACTCCCAACGAACTGACAAAAATGACAACAAGCGATAGTTTCAGGTCTTTGAACATAAACAAAACCACCGAAAAAACCAACAAAGCAGCTATAAAAAGGATTTTCAGCAGTTCGGCAAAGGATTGCTGTTGTTCGGCATACGAACCGCCAAATTCAATATGATAAGTTGGTGGCAGATTAATGGTTTTGATTTTTTGCTGAATGTCTTTAATTACGCTTCCCAAATCCCGATTATTCAGACGGGCAGTTACCACGCCCATGGTTTGCAGGTTTTCGCGTTCAATTTCTGTTACACCGCTCAGAATGCTGAAATCGGCCATTTGACTAACCGGAATATAATCGCCGGTAATGGTGCAGACTTTCGCCTCTTTCATTTTCTCAATCGGCGTTTTATTGTTCTGCGGATAAATCATCCTGATGTTGGTCAATTGCTCTTTTTCCGGAATGGAACCAATCACCAGCCCTGAAATATAGGTTTCCATTTGCGACTGTAAATCAGCAGGATTCATGCCGAATTGTTTCAGTTTTTCTTCTTTTGGCAGAATTTTCAGCATCGGTCCGGCCACCACAATGCCATCAAACACATCGGCTGTTCCTTTCACAGTTCGTAGTGTGTCAGCTACTTGTTTCGACAACTCCTGTAGTTTCTCTTTATTGTCGCCAAATATCTTTACTTCAACCGGTTGAACACTGGCCATCAAATCGCCTAGCATGTCGGTAATTACCTGTCCAAAGTCAACTTTCAGTGCAGGAAGCGTTTTTTCGATGCGTTGACGGATTTCATTCGAAACTTCTTCGGTCGTTTTATTTCGTTTGGTTTTGAGTTCAATCAGGTAATCGCCCCGGTTTGGTTCGGTAATAAAAAAGCCCATTTGAGTGCCTGTACGGCGGGAATAAGTCTTTACTTCGGGTGTGTTTTCGAGTATTTTATCCACTTCATTGAGCATCCGGTTGGTTTCTTCCAGCGATGTTCCCGGAGGCGAATTATAATCCAACACAATAGAACCTTCGTCCATTTCAGGCAAGAATCCGGTTTGAAGCTGAGGAAGTGTAAGTATCAGACTCAAAATCAACACTACTACAAATCCAATGCTGATGTAGGGACGGCGGATAAATATTTCAATCCACGGACGATGTTTCACCAAATGAACTTCGGACGAATCGGAAAAAGCTTTATTTTTCGACAACAAAAGATAAACCACAGGCAATCCCAACCACGTTACCACAAACGAGCAAAGCAGCGTGATGATCATGGTTTCGGTTAGGATTTTAAAATAAGCACCTGCCACACCCGACATTAATTCGAACGGAAACAGAATGACAATGGTACTGAGTGACGAGCTTACCATAGCGGGAAAAAGAAACGAAATAGCTTTTCCGACTAATTGTTTCGGTGTTTTGTCGGGAAATTCTTCATGCGTTCGGTGAATTTGCTCCACCACAATGATGGCATCGTCGATGATAAGTCCGATAGACGCAGCAATGGCACCAATGGTCATAATATTGAAATCGAAACCGATAAACGCCATGCTGATAAAGGTGAGAGCAAGCGTAAGTGGAATCGTCACCAGTAACACTGAACCGGCTTTGTATGAACCTAAGAAGAACAATACCACGATAATGGCCAGTGCCAATCCAATCCAAAGCACATCGATAATACTTCGGATACTTGACTTTACAAATTCCGACTGATTGTAATACGGTTTCAGCGTTACGCCTTTGGGCAGAATCTTGTTCAATTCATCCACTTTGGCCGAAACCTGAGTAGCCACGTCAATAAGGTTGCTTTGTGGCTGTTTAACCACGGCAATAAGCGGAACGTCTTTGCCATCGGCTTTTATGCGGATATATTCGTTTTGTTCAGCAACCACTACATTTGCCACATCCTGAAACTTCACTTTGCGGATGCCGTTATCAAAAATCACCAGATTTTTAATCTCATCCATATTTTTCAACGTAGCATCGGTAACGGTGAGATACAAACGGTTATAATCCACCGTGTAGCCCGTTGATTTAATAAAGTCGGTTTGTTGCAGGATTTTCTGAATATCGAGCGGATTTATTTTGAGCGTGTTGAGCTTCCGTTCATCAAGCACAATGCGGTATTCTTTTTCTTTTCCGCCTATAACCTGTACCGAAGAAACACCGTCAACCCTCGATAGATATGGTTTTACGGTGTATTGTGCGATGAGTTTCAGCTCCACCGGATTTTTAGTATCAGACTGAAGCGAGTACCCCATTACAGGCAAAATGGAGGGATTCATTTTCTCCACCGTAATCTGTACGTCGCTCGGGAGGTCGTTTTTTATCTGCGAAATCTGCGACTCAATTTGCTGTTTATCCAAATCGATATCCGAATTCCAGTTCATAAACGCTGAAATTTCGCAACTTCCCATACTGGTGGTACTGCGGATTAAATGCAGATTGTCAACCCGTTTTATGGCATTTTCGATGGGTTTGGTCACCATCACCATCATTTTCTCAACGGGTTGTTCACCGTTTTGAGCAATGATTTTGATTTTAGGAAAAGTTACGTTTGGAAAAAGCGAAGTCTTCAAATGCTGGTACGAGAATGTACCGCCAATCAGAATCAGCAGCAGAATAACCGCAATCGGGCTTTTGAATTTTGCGAAAATCTTTTCCATAACACTGCTTACCGCTTACTGCTTACTGCTATTTTTGTGCTGTCGTTTAATCCGTAACCACCTTCACTCACAACCAAATCAGATGCGCTAAGACCAGAATTCAGGATTTCAACCATGTCGTCATTTTCAATTCCTTTTTTCACAGAAACTTTGACTGCCAGCTTGTTGTCAACAATTTTCATCACCCAGTATTCGGTTTGAGTCTCGTTGGTCATCACGGCATTGCGTGGAACGAGGCAGGTACGAACATGACTTGCTTTCACAATTTCCACTTCCAGATTCAGATTCTCCGGCAATGGCTTGCTGTAGTGAGGTTTTATAAGAATTTGCTGAGTTTGGTTGGCATCGTCCACAGTAGGTAAAATCTGATAAATTGTGCCCGAAAACTTAGTGTCCTCGCCTAATACCAGCGTGCAGTTAGCACCGACTTTTACCAACGAATTAAATTCAAACGGAAGATTTAATTGAACCAACACTTCCTGATTTTCGGCTACCGTACAAAGCGAAGCACCTTCAAGCACATACGCTCCGTTTTCAGTGATATTCAGCAAATTGATTACACCGTGTGAGGGTGCAAAAACCTTTATCAGTCCGGTATTCCCGGCATTTGAACTTTCCAGTGCTTTGTTTTCCTTGGTCTGAATTTCGAACAGTAAATCCCCTTTTTTGACATAATCACCAAACTTCACCGAAATCTTCCGCACATAACCCGAAATCGGAGAAACCACCAGATTCTTTTTCAGATAAACGGTTTTCCCGTTGAAAGTCAGCTTGCTGTCAATCTTTCCAAAGCTCACTGCCGATGTCTTTACATTTACAACGGGCGTTTGCTCTTGTTCAGTAGTTTCCTTTTTTGAACAGGAATTCAGAAGGAAAGCTGTTATTAGAAGTAGAAATATAAAATGTCTCATATTTTAGCCCCCTAAATCCCCCAAAAGGGGACTTTTTTTATTATTATGGTTGTTTAGTTCAATATTTTATCGTGCCCAAAAGTCCCCCAACGGGGGATTTAGGGGGCTTTTTTAGTAATTCCAGTAATTATACGAATTTACCAGCAACTGTTTCTCCATTGTCTGCAATAGAAATTCTTGTCGTTTAGCTGTCAGGTCTTTCAGCAGGTTTTTGAAATCCATTACTGAAACCAAACCGTGTGCCAATTCATTTTCGAACACTTTATAAAGCTTTTCGTATTGAGACAACTGATTTTCGAGAATCATTGCACGTTCTGTTAAGGCTTTCAACTGGTCTTTTATTTTATTCAGATTTATCTCTTTTTGAGTTATAAAGTGTTCTTTTTCAAACTGCTGTGTTTGCAGATTTACATAGGATTTTTCGCGTTCCAGTTTCCGCTGGTTACCATCATAAAGAGTCCAACTGAAATTCATTCCCACACAAAATCCAAAATGATCTAAAGTGGGTATTCCGGTAGCGTTGTAACCTGCATTGGCAAAGGCATTAAGCTGAGGTTTGTATTTCAGTTCGCTGATGGTTTGGTCAGCTACAATTCCCAAACTATCAAGTTTGTAGGAGGTCAGAAACTGCGAAGTAGTAGTTGTTTCAGGCTTTAAAGTCAGTACTGTTTCTTGAATATCAAATTCGGTTGACTCGTTGATTCCACAAAGCAGATTTAAGCCGTACAGATTAGCTTTGTATTCACCATCAAACGATTTATTTTCAAGCACTTTGTTCTGCTTTTCGATTTCCAGCAACATCAAATCCGATTGTTTGTAAACTGCATTATCAACCAGTTTATGCATAATACTCAGTTGCTCGTCAACCAGTTGAAGTATTGTTTTGCCATTTTTTATCTGAGCTTTCGATTTCAGACAAAGTATATATTGATAGCTAACCAATTGCTCCAGTTCATGAACTGTCAGCGATGTGGAATTCTCATTTTGTTTGCGCGAAATATCAGCTTTCTGTGTGTAGGGTTTCAAATTCATTTTGCCCAATAAAGGTTGTTTTACCGACAAATAAGCCTGATATTGACCACCATTAGTTAGCCCTAAATCATAGCCGGTATAATTGGATGAACCATCTGATGCAACATCAAAAGTGTAAGGATATGCGTCGCGTGAAATGATGGGTGCAAATAGTAATCCTGACTCCAGACTAAGTATCGGACATTTCAGAACTTGCTCGGTTTGAAGCAAATCTAGTTTGACAATTTTATTATCGTTCTTGTTTTTCTGAATTGTCGGACTGCTTTTCTTTGCCTGCTCGATAAAAAATTTTAAATCCCTTTGCTGCGAAAATATTGATATTGGAGTTAAGTAAAGTATTATTGATAACAATAACTTGCTCATATTAAATTGATTTACACTTAAATTTAGAAATCTATTATTCACAATGATGCAAAGATAGCATAAGTCTTTAAATATGTTGAGAACAGCAAACTAAAAAATAAAAAACCCCGAATGAAATTTCATTCGAGGTTTAATCAATCAAAATCCTTAATTCTGCTTATTTTAAGAGTTTTAGTCCGGCAAGTGCTGAACTGTCGCTGGGACGGAGAATAAGTGCCTGATTAAAAAGATAGCGGGCTTCGGTTTGTTTTCCTAAGTTAAGTTTGCTCCATGCCAGCATAATGGTTGAATCATAATCGAGTGGATAGAGGTTCACTACTTTTTCGAATAATTTTTGAGCATTTGTGTAATCTTTTGCATTATAATACATTACACCCAACCAATAATTGGCAACAGTATTTTGTGTATCTATTTCAAGAATTTTCAAGTAATTTTCCTTAACTCTTTCCCAACTTTCGATGGCACTCAACGGTTTAACACAACCGAATCGTGCTTCAATTGCATAAGGTTTCAGTCCAATAGCAATGTTATAATAGCGAATCGATTCAGTATATTGTTTTGCCATATACGACAGCCAACCAAGACGTATATTAGCTGTATAATCTTTTGAATTATATACCGCTTTCATGTCGTTTATTGCTGTAGTGTAAGAACCTGATTTTTCTGATTCATAGCTTTTTATGTAAGCCGATTGCATTACTGATGAACTTTGCGAAAAGGCAGTTGATGTTATGCTTATGAACACCAAAACGTACAAGTTTTTTTTTAGATTTTCCATATTATTCCTCCTGAAAATGAATGTTGATTATAATTAGTATTTGTATTGTTTTCGTCTTTAAGTTGTTTAATATCATATCCGTAATTACCATATAAACTTATCTTTTTTAATGCTTGCCAAAAAATGGTAGCACCTGTTTTAAAAATGGTCGGATCTTTTGAATTAAGTATGTACAATCCGTTATAGTCGGCATAATTCTTTAAAATACCATTAGTTACATTTGCTTCCAACCACACATTTTTCAAAGGTATAAAACCTATGTTTTGAGAAAAAATATATCGTGGTATTTCATTGTCGAATATAGCGTCAACTTTGCTTTTTAGTTGAATACCAAGCGAGCCGGGCAATGTAACACCTGCCTGAAGTGTGTATTGTTGTGTAAGTATTTTGTTATAAGTCAACAATGAAGCACTTAACCCAAGATCAAACCGATTATACTTAAACGCAATTTTTCCAAAAAACATATTTCCGGTTATATTAAATGTGTCTTTTTTAAATTCTTTTTCTAAAAGGGGAATTTGCCACGATATAGAGTCGATTATTGTTGATTTAATTCTGTGATAACCCAGCAAGAACTCAAAATTATTAGCAGGTTTCCAACTCAGTCCGGCATAATATTCAGTTTGAGTTACTGCAGACCGACTGTAAAAATTTAATTGAGTTCCAATTGAATCCAAAGTCTGTGCATAGCTTGAAAATGCCTGATACAAACTTAACTGATAGCTTAATTTTGTTGAACAGCCAATTCGCCAATAATTAGGATTTGAACGAAGTTTGCTATTGTTCGATTTATAGTTGTACTCCACATCAATTGCATCTACAATTTTAAATGATTTTGGGTCAAAAAACTTTTGAGTTTCTACAGGTAACTTAGCCAGCTGATATCGTGCATACGAATCATTTCCGGTGTTTATTCCACAATAATAAAGATAAATACGGGTATCAATATCCGATTTATCGAAGTTTAGTGCTGCTTCATACTCAGCCATTGCCGAATAATAATCAGCTTTCATAAAGTAAGCATAGCCCATTCTTTGTCGGAGTCGTTTGTAATCAATTCCTTCGCGGATAGCATCTTTACCTGTTTTTAAAAGCTCATTCCAGTTTCCTGTCAGGTAATACTTATAGCACAAACTATCAACACTCTGAAAATCATAATTGTTCTGATTCTCAATCAACGAAATCAGACTATCGGTTTGCTCATACTGCTTGGAATCAGCCGCACTAACGAAAACAGAAACAGAAACAAAAATCAGAGCTACTATCAGTGATTTATGCATAATGCTTTTATTTTTGTTTTACCGTTATCATATGTAAATTCCGCGATATTATTATCTTTTAACGCAATAACTGAAGTGCTCTCGTTTTTCGTTTTTCCGAAAACTGAGATATCGATTTTTGACTCTAGAATTAAATTATTTGACAATAAATCATTTGTTTTCATATTTTTAATGCTATAATTTACACGGATATAATTATAAAACGGAGCAATAAAATCATGTATAAAATTGCTGAATTTTTTCTTTTGAATTATATTGAGTGGCATAGAATCAGTTACTTCAATTTTCTCAATATCGCCCATAAAAACTTTATATGCCGACAAGTAGAAGTAATAAAGCAAGGAGTTTTTGTTACCGTAAAAAGTTGTAAAATAAAACATTAACCCATTGTTGATATAATATGCCGTTGATTCCGTTTCTTTGCAATAAAGGTATTTGTAATTATAAGCATCGGTATAGACTTCCCAATGTTCTGTGATTTCGATTTCTTTTTCGTTAATATAACAAAATTCCAAAGTAGAATTTGGCGAAAACTCAAATGCATTTTTAATACTCATATTATCAATAATTCCTGCCACACAATTATTTAATTCAGGTTTTGTAAACTGACTGAGTTTAAACTCAGCATTGGTTGATTCCATATAATATCCAAAAGGATAATCAAGGGTTTTTGATCCTAAAATTGGAGATATCTGAACCTGAAAATGTAAATGTGGTTCGGGTGAACGACCGGAATTTCCACAAAGTGCAACTAAATCGCCGCGCTTTACAAACTCACCTTTTGCGAACTTAAAAGTCCCTTTTTTCAAATGAGACATTTGCGTATATAAACCACTCAAATGCCTGATAATAATTGTATTTCCCCAATTATGAAAAGTGTTAACTTTTCCAATTTCATTATCATCGATATTATCAATTATTTCTTCAACAAATCCATCAGCAGGAGCTAAAATTGGTTTATTGTAACAGAAATAGTCTTCGCATAGAATACGATTGGATTTATATGTTTTTTGATTCACGTCATTAATCACAAAATCAAATGCATTACCCCATTCTCCTTTATGAGTGAATTCTCCATTATACCCTTGACTGATAGTCCATTCACCCCAAAAAGGCATGTATAATGGAAAATACATAAACTGGCTATTTCGGTCTTTGTTATTGTTGAATGAATATAGGTTTATTTCGGGCGAATAGTATTGAACTGGAGTAAGGAATAATTTTGTGATTTTTGTTCGCATTTGCATAAAATAAACAAACAGGATAACCACGAAAGAAAAGGGTAATGAAAATACAGGAAGATGTACAAAATCGAATAACTTATTGAAAAACAAGAGAACAAGTGTTGTGAGTGGTACCAATAAAATAGTCCAGTAAAATGAATACCGTGAAGGAATCACGAAAAATCCTCCCACCGCAATGGCAACCATGATGTAGTTTGCCCCAATATTATAATAATTAATGCTGGCAGTGCCAGAACCGGAAAATTGTGCAAATAAATAAGCAGATAAAAACCCGACAATTGTCAATGAAAAGGTAATTCTGGAACAAATAAGCAGTGCTATTACGATTAAAACACCTGTAATGAGGTTATCCTGAAAGAAGATGGAACTCATGGATCGAAAATAAATATCAAGCAGATTATGAATGGGAAGGGAATTGACCGATTGAAAAAAGTTTAACAAATGACTTCCTCCCATTGAATACATCTCATTCATCCAGTAGATGTTTCGCTGAGTAAGACCAAGGTTCTCAAAATCGGCCGAAGGTAGAATGATGAACCAAAATGTGAAGACAAAGGGCAAACTTAAAACCGGTAATCCATATTTATTCAACCAGTTTCCAAGCGTGACTGACAGAATCAATGTAAGTAATGCAGCTAGTGCTAAAAGTGCAAAAAACACCAGTCCCGGATCGAAGAAAGTTCCCATACCAATACCTGTGAGCAGGGCATTAAAACTGAAAAGTCCTGTTTTTAACTGTGATTTATCAAATCCGAGCGAATTGGCAACCAAAACAGTAATTACAACAGCAATCAATCCACTTAATCCGGCATAAAAATTAAAAAAAGTAACAAGCATTAGCACTACAGCCATAAGCCTGTTATTAAAAAAGAAAATTACCGAATAACTATTCAGAATGGCCGGAAGAATAAGATTTTGAAAAGTATTTAAGCGTTGACGCATAGCTGTGTATTTTCTAAAAAATGATTGTAGAGACTTTAGTATTTAGAGTCTCTACAATCAAAAAGCAAAGATATTTATTTTAATGGATTTTCTTTCAAATGTTCAGGTATTTGTTCGTTTTGTTCCAAATACTCAAGCGTTTCAGCTTTTCTGATAATATGCGTTTTATTCTCAATATCAATCATAACAATATTGGGACGAAGTGTGATAAATTGCATCCATTGTGTCATGTTATATGCACCCACTTTATGCACCACCAAATGATTTCCTTTTTCGAGCAATGGCATAGTTATACTTTCACGTACAATATCGATATTCATGCATAGCGGTCCATACAAAATCATTTCTTCGGTATGATTGCCAAATGCCTGTGCCGGACTTACTTTGTGATCGTACCAAAATGAAGTGAACAGGGAGTTTACACCAAAGTCAAGAATTGTAGCTCTACGTCCATCCGAAAGCCTTTTAGAAGCCAATACCGTTCCCAATAAATATCCGGCATCATCAATCAATGCACGACCGGTTTCGAGAATCAGAAGTGGCATATCTTCGTGTTTAAAGCCATATCCAAGTATTACATCGGTGATAGCGTCGGCAAACTGATCGATAGAAGGAACTGTGTCAGAACCTGGTAAATAAGCACCTTTCAGCGTATTAGCTGACGGAAACCCACCACCAAGATCAATATACTGAATTACTTTATTGTACTTTTCTTTGATTTTCCATGCCAGTTCACAAAGATTTTTTGCGGCAATACCATAGGCAGAAGGTGATAGCATAAACGTTCCTATATGGCAGTGTAAACCTACAAGTTCCAAATATTCAGAGCTGATAATTCTTGTAAGTGCATTCCAGGCTTGTCCATTTTCAAAATTGAACCCGAAACGATCCCATTTTGGATAAATACCCGTATCCATATTGATTCGAATAGCAACCCGTGGTTTAAGTTTGTTCTCTTCACTCAAGCGGATAAGCGAATAAAGCTCATCATAATGGTCGATGTGAATCAACGAATTGTTTCGTGCAGCTTTTATAAGTTGTTCATCGGTTTTATCGGGTCCATTGAAAATGATTTTATTTCCCGGCACACCATTTCCCATTGCTTTTTCGTATTCAAAACCTGAAACAACTTCAGCCCACGAACCTTCCTGATGAAAAACCTGACATACAGCATTCATGTAGTTCGTTTTGTATGACCACGCAAACTGCACTTTGGGGTAACGGGTTTTAAATATGCGTGTTGCATTTTGATAATTCCGCCGAATTTGTTTCTCTGAAATGACGAATAATGGCGACCCGTAATCGTTGATTAAACTTTTTACTGGAACGCTTTCTATGTGTGTAACCGGCTCGTATTCAGTGCGTGTTCCGAATTTGTTCATTAATCCGGTATTCATTTTTTGAATAATCGGACGTTCGTATCTTATTTTTTCCATGATTGTATTTTTTCTTCAAACTATAAACTTTCAACTATAAACTATTTACAGTTCTCCTGTTCCCGAAATTTTCTGAAATTCAGTTATATTTGTTATTAAATCCCATGCATAACGTACAAATATTTTACCAACTTCATATTCGCTAAATGGTTTTAGTTTTTCACCCAAAGCCATTTTTACTAGCGATGCGGGTTGATTTTGTCCGGCTGCGGCTGTAAGATAGATCCATGCCGGAAAGCGAGGATTAACTTCCATGATATACGATTTACCATCAGCAGTTTGCATTACTTCCAGTTCACAACCTCCACGCCATTTAGTTGCTTTAATAAATTTTTTTGCTAGTTCGATATATGAACTATCGTCGAGGGTGATTCCTGCCCATGCTTTCCCTTTATCAGTAATATAAAGTTTACGCATCGGAACGACACTGATTGTATTTCCTTCTCCATCGCCCAGAGCAGCAATATTTATTTCTGTACCATTAATAAATTCTTGTAAAATTATAGGTAAACCCCATTTTGCCTGAATTTTATAAAAAGCTTTCTGTGCTTGTTCCAATGTGTTGGCAATAATGGCATCGTGAAATTTACCTTTTACCACCATCGGATATTTTATTTTTTCAGCTACTTTTTCTAAATCTTTTGCTTCAAAAATTACTTTATCTGCAGGTACCAACAATCCGTGTTTTTTCCCAAAATCGTAAAGTTTCACTTTATCTCGAGCTTCAAATTGATCCAAATCTGGTAGAAAAGTACTAATACCCATTGCTTTCAATTTATCTCTTAGTTTGATAAAGTTGAAAAGTTCAGCATCGAAATTTGGTATGATAAGATCCATTTTTTCAATTTCATGAATATGAATCAACCGACCAAGTAAACTATCTGTTCCTGCCGAAGGATAAGGAATCTGATAGGTTTTATCCACCAAATCGTGCATATAAATTCCAGGTTCAAGTGCCTCGTATGATAGTCCGATTATACGAACATCAAAATCTGTACATTCCCGAATAGCACGAATCACCGCCACGCCTGGACCGGGACTATCGATAGCATTAAGCGCAGTTACAGCTATTACTATTTTTTTTTTCTTTGCCATGATTTCTTAATCTGAAATGCCGTAATCTTTCAATTGAGATTCGAAATCATCCAAATCTTTTACAAACTGACTTTGATCCACATCATATTTAGCACAAATTATTTCAACTATTGTTTCTGCTGATTTATTATCCTTCAACAATGAAATAATATCTGTTCCGATAGGATTTGCCGAAAAGGAATCACCAGTCCCCGGGTTAAAAATAAACCCTTCTTCGCTGGTTGCAATGTTCTTTTTTAATTTCATACGATAATAATTGTTTTTTTAAGGTCGTATGGAACTCGCATTAGATTTTCATCATTATTGGATAAAAACATTAATAAATGCTTGTTTCATGGTTCTTAGATTAATAAATTAACATACAGACGTAGTATATTAACATTTTTACTGTTTAAATTGTTCAAAGATAGAAGTAGTATTAAAATAAATAAAATTGTTTCAGTGAAATGCTGTATTAATTCAGTGAAAAGCCTTTTAATTAAAACTAGTCGACCAATTTAAAGATGCTTAATTAGTAAACAATTAACGATATATTCATTTTTAGGTTATATTTTAGAATAATTATTTACTAATTTTGTGCAGTTATTATTACTTTGGTAACCGCTTCAAGCGGTTTGTCGGATGCGATGTGCCATTTTACATAACATCACACTATAAAAGTAATTGTATTCAAAGATTCTGTTTTTTCGGAATCTTTTATACTTTTTCTTTGTGTGAATTTCTCATTAATTTATTTGAAATGCGTACAATAATTTCAAATGGGCATATATTAAACTTTATCTTTGCACCCTTAAAATTATTTATAAATAAATGAACAATTTCTCATATTCTACAAGAATTTTCGGTTTCCTGTTACTTATTTGTTTAAGTGTTTCCGGTTTAAAAGCAGAAATGCTCGAACCAGCCAGTATCAAAGGTTGTGTGATTGAAAAATCATCAGGTAATCCTCTCGAATTCGCCACAGTCATTGTAAAAAATAGAAAAGACAGCATTATTACGCAAAGTGTTACCGACAAAAATGGATGGTTTGTGATTAAAGGTATTCAAATGGGCGAATATCGTATAAGTTACAGTTTTATTGGATTTGAAAAGATTGAATCTGTTCCGGTAACTATTAAAAATATTAATCAGAAAATAAATCTTGGTAAACTGTATATTTCTGAAGCCGGACAAATGCTCAATCAGGTAGAAGTTATTGGGCAACGCTCCACATTCGTGAATTCAATTGACCGTAAAACATTTAATGTGGGTCAGGATTTGATGAGCAAATCAGGTTCGGTGAGCGATTTAATGCAGAACATCCCTTCGGTTCAGGTAGATATGGACGGTAATGTAAGCCTGCGTGGCTCAGAAAACGTGACCATACTGATAGATGGAAAAGCTTCTGCCATGATGAAAGTGAACCGGGCAGCAGTTTTGCAGCAAATGTCGGCCGGAAACGTGGAGAAAATAGAAATAATCACTAACCCATCGGCCAAATATAAACCCGATGGCACTTCAGGCATTATCAACATTGTGATGAAAAAGGATCGCAACCTTGGTTTTAATGGTAATGTTACGTCTAATGTGGGTAATCAGGGTCGCTGGAATTTCAATGGGATGCTGAGCTATAATCCCGGTAAACTGAATCTGTATGGTAGTTTTGGAATGAGACAGGATAACCGGTCGAGGATTAATGATATTCAAACCAAAACATTGGATAATGCCGGAAATTTCATTGACACTTCGAGAACCTATGCTAACGGAACTTCCCGACCACTTTCGTATATTGGCAATGTAGGTTTCGACTACAAACTTAATGAAATGAATAAGATTGGTGCATCGGTAAGTTATAATTACCGCACTTTTAATCTGAACGACACGTCAACCTACACAGTACAAGATAATAAATACAAAACCACACTCGAATACAACCGAGCCCGCTATCGACCCGAATCGGAGTCTGATCTGGAATTCAAGGCTTTTTATATACACAAATTCAACAAGGAAGGTCATGAACTGAATTTCGATTTGACAAGTTCAATAACCAGTGAAAATGAGGACAGTCACTTTTCTAATATATATCGGATACCGGCACTGGCTACTACCAAAGACCATACCCTATACACCCATTTATGTTACGATACGGAGTTTTCGACTGAATACACATTGCCTCTGGGCGAAGACCGTAAGTTTGAAGCAGGATATATATTTCAGAACGTGAGTAATGACCTGAATCTGATTCGTGATACCATGTACACAACCGTTCCGGAGGAACTTTGGAGAATAGATGTGCAACGTACTAACCGTTTTATCCGTAGTGAAAACACGAATGTATTGTATGCCACCTACGAACAGGAAATTGGGAATTTCGGGTATTTATTGGGATTACGGGCTGAACAAACCTTTACCAAAGCTAATCTTAAAGCAGGTCAGGTAACCACCGATTCAATTATCAACAATAACTATTTCCGATTGTACCCAACGGTTCATGCATCGTATAAACTGAGTAAACTGCATGAGTTGCAGCTCAACTACAGTCACCGTATTCGCCGCCCTGAAGATGAAGAACTGAATCCGTTTCCCGAATATCAGGATATGCGGAATATTCGAGCCGGTAATCCATTGTTATTGCCGGAGGATACTCATTCATTTGAATTTGGCTATCAATATAAAAACGATGCCACTACTTTTCTTTCCACGCTTTATTACCGGAATTCGTATAATCTGATTACCAGTATTATTCAGGATTTAGGCAATAATGTGTATAAATCCACGCTGGAGAACTTGTCACAAAGTCAGGCTGCTGGGCTGGAATTGATATTGTCATCGGGTATTGCTAAGTTTATGACGTTCAACATTGCCACCAATGCATTCTACAACACGATTGATGCTTCATCGCTCGGTTATAGTTCCAATAAATCGAACATCGCCTGGTCGGCAAATGCCAATGTAAACTTCAACCTGACCAAATCCACCGTATGGCAGTTTACATCAAACTATACAGCCGAAACACTTACTCCACAAGGAAAGCGGGTTCCTTCGTTTGTACTTAACAGCGGACTAAAACAGGATTTGTTTAAAAAGAAAGGCGCGCTGATTCTTACAGTTTCAGATATTTTCAACAGTATGCGTTACCAAACTGAAATAGATATGCCGGTAATGAAGCGTATTGAGATTCGTCGCCGAAGCTCTCAAACTATTTATCTTGGATTTACTTACAATTTTGGTGGTTCGGACAAGAAACAGAAAGACAATCTGAAGTTTGATAATTCCCTTTAATGGCAATAATCTAGCGATTTGTAAACCGACTTAGCACTTGTTGCTGCACGATTGCATCGTGTGGCAAAGTTTATTTACAGCTTTAATAATATCACGCAATACAATCGCGCGGTAGCACTTTTATTACTGCTAAATACATAGTTTGTTTTTATATTGGCACACGTTACAAACGTGCGCCAGCGTGCGTGAGCAGCAGGGGTAT
>CAIKVR010000064.1 GCA_903830915.1 uncultured Bacteroidales bacterium | reverse complement strand
CTGGAGCAGGCAGCTTCAAGTCAGGAACAGAAACAGCAGATTGAAAAACTGAAAAGCTATTGGAAATTTTGGGAAAAAACAGTAAAGACACAACTTTTACAGGAAAAATACAATGCATTGATTTCTAAATCTGTAACAGCTAATAATTTGGATGCTAAAATGACTTTCCAGGATCGTAAGGTAAGTGTTGATGTGAAATATCTTGTTCAACCTTATTACCTGATTTCCGATTCACTTGTGAAAGTATCTGATAATGAAATCTCCGATCGTTACAGTAAACAAAAAGAACAATACAAACAAGAAGCTAACTGCGGTATTTCTTACGTATCATTTGATATCAAACCGTTGAAAGACGATTACAAAGATGCTGAAAACTGGATGAACAAATTAGCTCCTGAATTTAAAACAACTGCTGATGCTGCCGGATTAGTGAATTCCAACTCGGATGTGATGTACGATGGACGTAACTATTCTGAAAAAAGTGTTCCTTCATTGCTTAAAGATTTTGCATTTAAAGGAAACACCGGTGATGTTTACGGACCAAGTTTTGTTGACGATACTTATACTATGGCTAGAATCATGCAGTCAGGAATTTCACTATCTGACTCGGTAAAACTCCGCCATATTTTCCTTGTAACCAAAGATGAAGCAAAAGCCGATAGTCTTATTACAGCTATAAAAGGAGGTGGAGATTTCGGAACGTTAGCACAGAAATTCTCAGCTGTGAAACAAACTGCTGCCAACAAAGGCGAGATTGGCTGGATTACTGAAGGTATGCAGGGAATGGATAAGGAAATCATTTCGAAAGCGTTTACCAATTCTAAAAATGAGATTTTTACTATTAAAAATGCACAGGGAACTCAGATTATGCAGGTGATGGACAAAACAGCACCCCGTCAAAAAGTGAAATTGGCTATTTTGCAACGCAAAGTGGTAGCAAGCAGCAAATCGTTCAGTAAAATTTATAACGATGCCAAGCAGTTTGCTATTGATTTGAAAGCTGATAATTTTGAAAAGAAAGCCAAAGAAAGCGGATATATTGTTCGTCAGGCAACCGATCTTCTACAGACCTCAGAACGTATTGCCGATTTACCACAATCACGCAAAATTGTTCAGTGGGTATTTAAAAGCAATAAGAAAGATGTTTCTGACGTGTTTGAATGCGGAACTAAATTTGCTGTGGTAATGACCAACGAAGTAAACAAGAAAGGTTACCGTGCTGTCGAAAAAGTAAAAGACCAGTTGAAAGCTGAAATTATCAAAGATAAAAAAGCTGAAATGATGATTAAAAATCTCGCGGAACAGTTGGCAAAAACTCCTACACTTGAAGGTTTATCCGTATTTGTGAAAGATTCTGTAAAAACAGCATCTGGGGTAAATTTCGGTGCATATCAGTTTGGAATGGCTGGATTTGAACCTTCAGTAATTGGAAAAGTAAGTGTATTGCCTATTGGTAAGGTGTCTGCACCAATTAAAGGTAACTCAGGAGTTTATGTGGTAAGTACATTGAACAAAAAAGAAAATCCACAACCGTTTGATGCAAAAATTGAAATTATGCAATTGAACGGTCGTATGAGCTATTCTCTGCCATATACGATTATTCAGGATTTGAAAGACAAGGCTGATATTACTGATAACCGTCTGAATTTCTTCTGATAAAACTGTTGTCAAATAAATACATTGAAAACGGAGTGAGTAAAATCATTCCGTTTTTTTATATAACTTTGCAACAACCTCAATTATTGTCACTTGAAACACGGATTTATATATATTCTTGCTGTTGCATTGTTTAGCTTCACAGCTACTGCTTTAAGTCAGCGAAATTTGGTCGAAAATCAGATTGCCGACTCGCTAACAGCCATTGCCAACAGCTACACTTACATCGGACGTGTGAATGTCGTAGCTTTTACAGTAAAAAATGGTGCTGTGGCTGTTTCGATGGCTGATAAATTTAGTTATATGCCGTTCCGTACCGACAATGTGAAAAGGATTTATAAGGCTATTACAACCATTGTCGAACGAAAAAATCCGGTATCTTCTGTTGTATGTTTTGTAGAAGGTCGAAGGATAGATGATTTGATTCCGAATTATTATAACCCTTCTAATATCGATGCAAGTCGTCAATTTTCAGTAAAATCAGCCGCTCACCCTCTGGTAGTAAATACATCTAAACCATTTGACATCCTGAATGGATTACAAGATCGTCATATTGCACTTTGGCAGAGTCACGGATGGTATTATAACCAACGAAAAATGCGGTGGGAGTGGCAGCGTCCTCGCTATTTTCAAACGGTGGAAGATTTATATACACAATCTTACGTGTTACCATATTTGGTCCCAATGCTTGAGAAAGCCGGTGCAAACGTGCTGCTTCCACGCGAACGGGACACACAGTTGAATGAAGTCATTGTGGATAATGATTCGAAAGATAATACTTCACGTTACAGAGAACAAAACGAATATAAACATTGGGTAATCGGCGAATTTTCGGGTTTTGCCAATACGAAAAAAACGTATATGTTTGGCGAAAATCCTTTTACATTCGGGACTTACCGTGAAACAACCACCAATATCAGTACAGATGAAGTGAGTCGTGTAGAATGGACTCCAAACATTCCTGAAGGCGGTAAGTATGCAGTTTACATTTCGTACAAAACGCTCGATAGTAGTACCACCGATGCCCGTTATACTGTAGTTCACCGTGGAATAAAGACAGAATTTTCGGTTAATCAAACCATGAATGGTGGAACGTGGCTTTACCTGGGTCATTTTTATTTTGATAAAGGAAGGAATAATCAAAACAAAGTGGTATTGAGTAACGTAAGTTCCGAAGACAATAAAATTGTGACGGCAGATGCTGTTAAGTTTGGAGGTGGTATTGGAAATATAGCCCGTAGCCCGTACAACGGAATTGTACGTGACACAACAACTCACGGAGCTGCTGATAGTCTCTTTATTAAACCAGTGACAATTTCCCCTCAAATAACCTATACTCCTGAAATCAGCCAGCGGCCCCGATATAACGAAGGTTCACGCTATTGGTTACAATGGGCTGGCATGCCAGACAGCATTTATAGTAGGACACGTGGAATGAATGATTATTCCGATGATTTTCAGTCACGTGGATACTGGGTAAATTACCTTGCTGGAGGTTCTGCAGTTTTACCTAACTATATAGGAAAAAATATTCCGATAGATTTGGCTATGGCTTTTCACACCGATGCCGGGGCAACACTGGGCGATTCAATTGTCGGAACGTTGGGAATTTGTACTGTTAAGAATACTGTTGGAAATTATACTTTTGCTAATGGAATTTCACGTTGGGCATCACGTGATTTGACTGATATTATCCAGACACAAGTTGTGGCTGATATACGAAAAAAAATTGCCCCTGAGTGGAGCAGACGAGGAATGTGGAATAAATCTTACAGTGAATCACGCGTGCCAGAAGTTCCAACCATGTTGCTTGAATTACTTTCGCATCAGAATTTCTCCGATATGCGGTACGGATTTGATCCCCGTTTTCGGTTCACGGTTAGTCGTGCCATTTACAAAGGTATGCTACGATATATCTCAACTGCTAATAAAACGGATTATGTGGTACAACCTCTTCCTGTGGAACAGTTTAGTTGTCATTTTGCTGAGAAAAACAAGGTAGAGTTGAGCTGGAAAGCTGTGACCGACAGCCTTGAAACCACTGCTCAGCCGGATAATTACATCGTTTATACCAAAGTGGATGAAGGTGACTTTGATAATGGAACAATGGTTGACTCGACTGATATCATTCTTTCTATTCAACCAGGCAAAATATATAGTTTTAAAGTTGCTGCACTTAACAAAGGAGGCGAAAGCTTTCCTTCCGAAATATTGTCTGCATACCTGACTCCGAATCCAAAAGCTGAGGTAATGATTGTTAATGGATTCAACCGTTTGAGTGCTCCAGCCAGTTTTGTTATTGACAGCACATACGCTGGATTTCTCACTGATTACGATGCCGGAGTGCCTTATATGAATGATATTGCATTTGTGGGTAAGCAATTTGAATTTAACCGTCATGCACGCTGGAAAAGTGACGATGCGCCCGGTTTTGGTTCATGTTATGCCAATTTTGAAGCAAAATCCATTGCAGGAAACACCTTTGATTACCCTTATATTCACGGAAAAGCAATGAAGCTGGCCGGATACTCTTTTGTTTCGTGCAGCGAGAAAGCTGTATTGGCTGGAGATATTAATCTGAATCATTATAAAGTGGTGGATTTGATATTGGGTAAACAAAAGCAAACTTTCATAGGAAATGCAAAAAATGCACCCGATTATAAAACTTTTCCATTAGCTTTGCAACAGTCAATTCAAAGTTATTGTCAGGGAGGTGGAAATCTGCTGGTTAGCGGTGCTTATATTGGTTCCGATTTATGCGAACCATTAAACTCAATTAAGTCGGATCGTGAGTTTTTGGAAAATGTGCTAAAAATCAACTATATAACTTCGCATGCAAGTGCCACCGGCAAAGTACGATTGCTTAATTCAGAGTTAAGGGGTTTCCGTAAAATGGATTTTGATTATTATGACGCTCCTAATACAGAGCGTTATTACGTAGAGTCTCCTGATGCTATTGAACCCGCTGATAGTAGAGCTTACAGTATTTGTCGATACGTTGAGAACAACCGTAGTGCGGCAGTGGCTTATGATGGCTCATACAAGGTTTGTTCGTTCGGTTTTCCATTAGAAACCATTCAGTCAGACAAAGACAGGGCACGCTTAATGGAATCAATCCTTACATTTCTGAATGCAGCAAAATAAAGAAAAAGAATATAAAAAAAAATACTCAATATGGAATCGAACAGAATAATTATCGGTATAACTCAAGGTGATATAAACGGCATTGGTTATGAAGTAATTCTTAAAACCGTAGTAGAACCACGCGTGCTCGAAACAATTGTGCCGGTTATTTACGGTTCGCCTAAAGTAGCAGCGTTTTATCGTAAACAACTAGATATTCAGGGATTGAATCTGAACATTGTGAATTCCATAGAGGAAATAAATCTGAAGCGGGTAAACATTATTAATTGCTGTGATGATGAAATAAAAGTTGAAATTGGGAATTCGACCGAAGATGCCGGTAAAGCCGCTCTGTCAGCTCTCGAACGCGCCACAGCCGACTTGAAAAAAGGTGCGTTAAAAGCTATTGTTACAGCACCGATTAACAAAAAAAACATACAATCGCCTAGTTTTAAATTTCCAGGACATACCGAGTATTTCGAGAAGAATTTCGGTACGGGGACTCCTTCGCTGATGATGCTGGTGAATGATGTGATGCGTGTGGCTGTTGTTACTGGACATATAGCGGTTGAAAGAGTTTCGGCTGAACTTACAGAAAAACTAATTCTCGAAAAAATGCTGGTATTCAACGAATCACTAAAAAAAGATTTCCGCATAAACCGTCCCCGGTTAGCTGTACTTGGACTCAATCCACATGCCAGTGATAACGGAGTATTAGGTAATGAGGAACAAACTATTATTATTCCTGCGATGAAACAAGCCGAAGCCAAAGGTATTATTTGTGTGGGGCCTTATCCTGCCGATGGTTTCTTTGGTTCGGGTGCATTTGGTAAATTTGATGGCATATTGGCAATGTATCACGATCAGGGTCTAATTCCGTTTAAAACCATATCAATGGATACCGGAGTTAATTTCACAGCAGGGTTGCCTGTTATACGCACTTCGCCCGACCATGGAACAGCCTACGATATTGCGGGACAAAATATTGCTTCAGAAGAATCCTTTCGTCAGGCAATGTACATGGCTTACGATATTTATCATAACCGACTCTGGTACGAAGAGATTAATGCTAATCCGCTTGTGGTTGAGCAACGCTCCGAACGACGCGAACGTGGACCAAGAGTGGAATAATTAATGCTACTAATATATTAATTGAGGTTTATTTTCAATTTGAAAATAAACCTCAACAATAATTGTGAAATATTAAATTATTTAGATATTTTTCATAGCAATTTTAGCGTTTACAGTTTTTGTCATTTCATTTTCCGGAATGTTTCCATTTGAAATAAGTCTTTCTAAAAGTTCAAATGAAAGTTCTGCAATTTCATTTTCAGGTTGGTCGATGATGGTAATTTGAGGTTGAATAATCTTGAAGGCTATATGGCTGACGTATGTAATTAATTCCAGTTTGTGGGGTATTTTAACGTCATATAGTTTGGTTTGCAATAGAATCCCCAGAGTTAGCTGAATTGAAGATGAAATAATGGCATCTGGTCGATTATCCGAACTCCAAAGTTTTATAAAAATATCCTTTCCTTTTTCAATGCTGAATTCAGTTTCAACGACCGGCATTTGATATGATAATCCATGTTTTTTTATGGCGTCTAGATATCCTTGTTGTCTTTCCCTAAAAACATTAATGTCATTTGTTCCAATTATTAACGCTATTCGTTTATTTCCTTTCTTTATAAGATTCTCAGTAATTGTGTATGTAATTTCGTAATTATTTATCAATACCTTGGGAGCAATAATATCTTCACAAACTCTGTCGATGAAAACAAGTGGAATGCCTGCTTCCTGTAGGCATTTAAAATGTGTACTATCGATGGTGTTTTTGGATATTGAAACAATTACGCCTGCAAACTGCTGAGCAATAATAGAGTTTACAATCTCAACTTCCTGTTGATAATCTTCATTTGATTGGAATACAGAAACCAGATAACCACTGTTATATGCTAGTGTTGTCAAATGATCGGCTATGTTGGAGAAGAAGGAATGATTGATAATTGGAATGATCAGGCCAATGATTGGTTTGCTTTTTGTTGCTAACGTATTCATATTTCATAGTTTAGATTTGCAAATATAGTAAATTTCTGATATTTCAGCTTTTTTTTCATAAAAAAAACCGGATTGTTGTAAAACAATCCGGTTTTATGTTTAAAACATTGAATATTTATTCAGATTCACGATCTTCCATATCCAAAACATTACGACGGGCATCCACTTTTTTGTCATATTCGTCTCGCGAGTAAACCACAATTTTGTCGAAGTCGCGTTGTCCGGTTCCGGCAGGAATCAGGTGACCGCAAATTACGTTTTCTTTCATACCTTCCAAACGATCTACTTTTCCGTTGATAGCAGCATCGTTCAGTACTTTGGTAGTTTCCTGGAACGAAGCAGCTGACATAAAGCTGTTTGTCTGAAGTGCTGCACGTGTAATTCCCTGTAAAATCTGATTAGAAGTAGCGGCAATAGCGTCGCGGGTTTCAATCAACTTCATATCACGGCGTTTCAACACGCTGTTTTCGTCGCGAAGTTTACGTGGAGTGATAATCTGACCTGGTTTGAGATTAACGGAATCTCCTGCATCAAGAATAACCTTTTTACCCCAGATACGGTCATTTTCTTCCATAAACTCGTTTTTGTCAATGATTTGTTTTTCAAGGAAGCGTGTATCACCCTGTTCAAGGATTTCTACTTTACGCATCATCTGACGAACAATAACTTCAAAGTGTTTATCATTGATTTTTACACCCTGCAAACGGTAAACATCCTGAACTTCGTTCACTATATAATCCTGAACAGCAGTTGGACCTTTAATCAACAGAATATCCGAAGGAGTGGTTGCACCATCCGAAAGCGGTGTACCAGCACGTACAAAGTCATTTTCCTGAACAAGAATCTGTTTCGATAACTGAATAAGATATTTTTTTTCTTCACCTGTTTTCGAAGTTACAGTTAATTCACGGTTACCACGTTTGATTTTTCCGAAGGTTACTTCACCATCAATTTCAGCCACTACAGCCGGATTCGATGGGTTACGAGCTTCAAATAATTCAGTTACACGTGGAAGACCACCGGTAATATCACCTGCTTTACCAACTGCACGAGGGATTTTTACAAGCATTTGACCTGTTTTAATCTTATCGCCATTGTCGAGCACAAGGTGAGCACCTACCGGAAGGTTATATGTACGAAGAATTGTTCCATCTTTTGACACGATGTGTGCACTAGGAACTTTATTACGATCTTTAGATTCAATAATAATTTTCTCGCGTAGTCCGGTTGCTTCATCGGTTTCAGTTTTGAAAGTAGCATTTTCAACCACGTCTTCAAACTCGATTTTACCTTCAGTTTCCGAGATAATTACCGCGTTAAATGGATCCCATTCGCAAACTATGGTTCCTTTTGTACATATATCACCGTCTTTCACATACAGTTTCGAACCGTAAGGAACGTTGGTTGTTGTAAGTGCGATTCCGGTTTTTTGATCAATAACACGCATTTCAGCTAAACGACTTACTACTACTTGATAAACTGTTGTTCCATCTTCGGTAGCTTCAACAGTACGAAGTTCGTCGAATTCAATACGTCCATCATAACGAAGTACAATTTTCGATTCAGCTGCAATGTTTGAAGCGATACCACCGACGTGGAACGTACGTAAAGTAAGCTGAGTACCCGGCTCACCAATTGATTGAGCTGCAATAACACCAACAGCTTCGCCCTGATGAACCATTCTGCCGGTTGCAAGGTTTCGTCCGTAACATTTAGCACAAACACCTTTTTTCGACTCACATGTCAATACCGAGCGTATTTCTACTCGTTCTATAGGTGAATCTTGTATTTTACGGGCATGTGTTTCAGTGATTTCCTCGCTTGAAGCAGCCAACAAATCTCCTGTTAACGGGTGATAAATGTCGTGAACCGAAACACGTCCGAGAATTCTTTCATAAAGCGAAGAAATTACTTCTTCGTTATTTTTCATTTCTGTGGCAATCAAACCACGTAATGTACCACAATCATCTTCGTTGATAATCACATCGTGTGAAACGTCAACCAAACGACGGGTAAGATAACCAGCATCTGCCGTTTTCAAAGCCGTATCAGCCAAACCTTTACGGGCACCGTGAGTAGAGATAAAATACTCTAACACCGACAAACCTTCTTTAAAGTTCGATAAAATAGGGTTTTCAATAATCTGACCACCTTCGGCACCTGATTTTTGAGGTTTTGCCATCAAACCACGCATACCTGAAAGCTGACGAATCTGTTCTTTCGAGCCACGAGCACCTGAATCCAACATCATGTATACGGAGTTGAATCCCTGATTGTCGGTCGAAAGTTGTTTCATTAAAATGTTCGACAATTTCGAGTTTACGTGTGTCCAGGTATCAATAATCTGGTTGTAACGTTCGTTGAAAGTAATGAATCCCATGTTATAGTTATTCAGAATTTCTTCCACTTCAGCATTACCTTCCTGTACCAATGTTTCTTTTTCGGCAGGTATGATTACATCATTCAGGTTGAACGACAAACCACCTTTGAAAGCCATACTGTAACCCAGATCTTTGATATCGTCAAGGAATTGAGCAGTACGTGCTACTCCACATTTATCAATTACGTTACCAATAATGTCACGCAAGGATTTTTTGGAAAGTAACTCGTTTATGTAACCTACTCTGGCAGGAACACATTTATTAAATAATATACGTCCAACAGTAGTTTCAATAATTTTGTCTACAATAGCACCTTTTTCATTTAAATCTTTGGTTTTAACCTTAATCCAAGAGTGAAGGGCTACTTTCTTTTCGTTGTAGGCAATTTCAGCTTCTTCAGGAGAGTAGAAAATAAGACCTTCGCCTAATGAGCCTGTACGTGGTTTTGTAATGTAATACAATCCTAGAACCATGTCCTGTGAAGGAACAGTAATAGGAGCACCGTTGGCAGGATTAAGAATATTATGGGATGCAAGCATCAACATTTGAGCTTCTAAAACTGCCTCATTACCAAGTGGTAAGTGAACAGCCATTTGGTCACCATCGAAGTCGGCATTGAAAGCGGTACATGATAGCGGGTGAAGCTGAATTGCTTTTCCTTCAATCATTTTTGGCTGAAATGCCTGTATACCAAGTCGGTGCAAAGTAGGAGCACGGTTTAGTAATACAGGATGTCCTTTCATCACGTACTCTAAAATATCCCATATTACCGGGTCTTTGCGGTCAACGATTTTCTTCGCTGATTTTACAGTTTTTACGATTCCGCGCTCAATAAGTTTGCGGATAACAAACGGTTTATATAGTTCGGCAGCCATATCTTTAGGCAAACCGCACTCGTGCATTTTTAATTCCGGACCAACGACGATTACAGAACGAGCCGAATAATCCACACGTTTACCTAATAAGTTCTGACGGAATCGACCTTGTTTACCTTTCAACGAATCGGAAAGTGATTTCAACGGACGATTAGCGTCTGTTTTAACAGCACTAGATTTACGTGAATTGTCAAACAATGAATCTACAGCTTCCTGAAGCATACGTTTTTCGTTACGTAGAATTACTTCCGGTGCTTTGATTTCAATCAGACGTTTCAGACGGTTGTTACGAATAATTACGCGACGATACAAGTCATTCAAATCCGAAGTTGCAAAACGACCACCATCCAGTGGCACTAACGGGCGCAATTCAGGTGGAATAACAGGAACGATTTTTATAATCATCCATTCCGGTTTATTACGCAATCTTGAAGCACGGAACGATTCTACAATTTGCAGACGTTTCAATGCATCATTTTTACGTTGTTGAGAGGTGTCGGTATTTGCTTTGTGACGCAGGTCGTACGACAATGCATCCAAATCCAGACGGCTCAACATATCGTGAATAGCGTCAGCACCCATTTTAGCAATAAACTTATTTGGGTCTGAGTCATCCAATTGATGATTTTCTTTTGGAAGAGCTTCCATTATGTCGAGATATTCATCTTCCGAAAGTAATTCACCCAAAGCAATATTTTCTCCGTTTTCGAGAATTCCGGCTTGAATGATTACATATTTTTCGTAATAGATGATTGAATCAAGCTTTTTGGTAGGCATTCCTAGCAGGTAACCGATTTTGTTCGGTAACGAGCGGAAATACCAAATGTGAGCCACAGGAACAACTAATTGAATGTGTCCCATGCGTTCACGACGAACTTTCTTTTCGGTCACTTCCACACCACAACGGTCGCAGACAATGCCTTTGTAGCGGATACGTTTGTATTTACCGCAATGACATTCAAAGTCTTTAGTTGGACCGAAAATGCGTTCGCAGAACAGACCATCACGTTCGGGTTTGTAGGTACGATAATTAATGGTTTCAGGTTTCAATACCTCACCACTTGATAATTTCAATATTTCTTCGGGTGATGCAAGACCAATCGAGATTTTATTAAAATTACTTTTTACCTTATTATCTGATTTAAAAGCCATAACTTTTTTTGAATTTACAATTTACAATTGATAATTTACAATTGAAAGAAAAGAGTCGTGTAACTCAAACTCCCCAAATCTTTTTTTCAAGATTCGGGGGTTGATTTACTATTCTAAATTAATGCTCAGTCCCAATCCTCGAAGTTCGTGCAACAATACGTTGAGCGATTCTGGAATTCCTGGTGTTGGCATTGGATCACCCTTAACGATAGCTTCGTAAGTGCGGGCACGACCCATAACATCATCCGACTTAACAGTGAGGATTTCCTGAAGAATGTGAGCAGCACCGAATGCTTCGAGTGCCCAAACTTCCATTTCCCCGAAACGTTGACCACCGAATTGTGCTTTACCACCAAGAGGCTGTTGCGTAATAAGTGAGTATGGTCCGATTGAACGGGCATGCATTTTATCTTCAACCATGTGACCCAGTTTCAGCATATAAATCACACCTACTGTTGCATGTTGGTCAAATTTCTCGCCTGTTCCACCATCTGTCAAACGGGTTTTACCATAACGTGGAACACCGGCTTTGTCAGTCCATTCGTTAAGGTCATCAAGACTAGCACCGTCGAAAATCGGAGTTGCAAATTTAACTCCCAGTTCTTTTCCTGCCCAACCAAGTACAGTTTCGAAAATCTGTCCTAAGTTCATACGGGAAGGTACACCAAGTGGGTTCAAAACTATATCCACAGGAGTTCCGTCTTCAAGGAATGGCATGTCTTCCTGACGAACGATACGTGATACGATACCTTTGTTACCGTGACGACCAGCCATCTTATCACCCACACGGATTTTACGTTTTTTGGCGATATATACTTTAGCTATCTGAACAATACCGTTTGGAAGTTCATCACCTATGGTGATATTGAATTTCTGACGTTTAATCTGAGCATCCAATTCCTTGTATTTTCTCAGATAGTTCATTATCAATTGTTTTACCAATTCATTTTTGTGTGAATCGGAAGTCCATTTGCTTAACTGAATTGTCGAATAATCAATTTCACGAAGACGTTCTTCGGTGAATTTTGAATTTCTGGAAACGATATCTGCTCCCAGATAATCTTTTACTCCTGCAGAAGTTTTTTCGCCTAATAATACAATCAGTTTTTCAACCAGTGTATTGCGTAAAATAGCTGCCTGATTTTCAAATTCTTCATCTAAACGTGGAAGAACGGCTTTGTCGGCCAATTTTGATTTACGATTCTTTTGAGCTTTTGAGAACAAACGTTTACCGATAACCACACCCGACAACGAAGGAGTTGCTTTCAATGAAGCATCTTTCACATCACCGGCTTTGTCACCAAAGATAGCACGAAGCAGTTTTTCTTCGGGCGAAGGATCAGATTCACCTTTAGGGGTAATCTTACCAATAATGATATCGCCCGGTTCAATGCGTGCACCGATGCGGATAATACCATTTTCGTCCAAATCTTTTGTTGCTTCTTCACTTACATTAGGTATATCAGAAGTGAATTCTTCAATACCACGTTTAGTTTCGCGAACGTCAAGCAATTGTTCAACTACGTGAATTGACGTAAAGACATCTTCACGTACCACACGTTCGTTGATTACAATAGCGTCCTCAAAGTTGTAACCTTTCCATGGCATGAACGCCACTTTCAGGTTTTTACCGATAGCCAGTTCACCGTTTTGAGTAGCATAACCTTCAGTCAAAATCTGACCAGTGGTAACACGCTCACCTTTACGAACAATCGGACGTAAGTCAATAGTTGTATTCTGGTTCGTTTTCTGGAATTTCGGTAATTTATATTCTTTTACTGCTGTGTCGAAGCTTACAAATTCTGCTTCTTCGCTTCGGTCGTAACGGATACTAATGCAAGTTGCATCTACAAATTCAACAATTCCTTCGCCTTCTGCAGCTACCTGTGTACGGGAATCCTGAATAAGTTGAGCTTCAATACCTGTACCAATAATCGGAGCTTCACAACGCAATAATGGTACTGCCTGACGCATCATGTTAGATCCCATCAACGCACGATTCGCATCATCATGTTCAAGGAAAGGAATTAATGCAGCAGCGATAGAAGCTATTTGCGATGGAGAAACGTCCATCAGGTTTACTTCTGTAGGTGGAACAACAGGGAAATCAGCACCTAAGCGTGATTTTACTTTCGACCGGATAAAGCCGCCTTTATCATTCAGTGGGGCATTACCCTGAGCAATTACCATGCTTTCCTCTTCTTCAGCTGTGAAGTACTCAATACCTGCCTCAGTAGTGTCAACCAATGAATCTGTAACCTTACGATAAGGAGTTTCAATAAATCCTAATTCGTTGATTTTAGCATAAATACAAAGCGAAGAAATCAAACCAATGTTTGGTCCTTCAGGAGTTTCAATCGGACAAAGACGTCCGTAATGAGTATAGTGTACGTCACGAACCTCGAAACCGGCACGTTCACGCGACAAACCGCCAGGCCCGAGGGCTGACATACGACGTTTGTGTGTGATTTCGGCCAACGGATTCTGTTGATCCATGAACTGTGACAATGCATTAGTACCGAAGAATGAATTGATAACTGACGAAATACTTTTCGCGTTAATCAAATCAATCGGAGTAAACACCTCGTTATCGCGAACATTCATACGTTCACGAATTGTACGTGCCATACGCGACAAGCCCACACCAAACTGGTTGTAGAGTTGTTCACCTACTGTACGTACACGACGGTTGCTTAAGTGGTCAATATCGTCCACATCAGCCTTCGAGTTAATAAGTTCAATCAGGTATTTGATAATCTCAATAATGTCTTCTTTAGTCAACACTTTGATACCCGGATCGATGGAAAGATTTAGCTTACGATTAATACGGAAGCGTCCTACATCACCAAGGTCATAACGTTTTTCAGAGAAGAACAGATTGTTGATTACTTCACGCGCTGTTGAGTCGTCAGCAGGAACCGCATTGCGGAGCTGACGGTAAATATAAAGAACAGCTTCTTTTTCCGAGTTACTCGGGTCCTTCTGAAGCGTGTTGTAAATGATAGCATAATCGTTTTGATTAGCATCGGCTCTGTGAAGCAGAATAGTCTGTGATCCTGATTCGATAATGTCATCAATGTGACTATTATCCAAAATCGTTTCACGGTCGATAACTACTTCGTTACGTTCGATGGAAACAACTTCACCGGTATCTTCATCCACAAAGTCTTCAACCCACGATTTTAATACACGGGCAGCCAGTTTTTGTCCAACGGCTTTTTTCAGACTTGCTTTGTTGACTTTAATTTCTTCGGCAAGATTAAAAATTTCCAAAATGTCCTTATCACTTTCGAAGCCAATGGCACGAAGTAAAGTAGTAACAGGAAGTTTTTTCTTACGGTCGATGTAAGCGTACATCACGTTGTTAATATCCGTTGCAAACTCAATCCATGAGCCACGGAAAGGAATAATACGTGCTGAGTACAGTTTCGTACCGTTAGCGTGAATGCTCTGACCAAAGAACACACCCGGCGAACGGTGAAGCTGAGAAACGATAACACGTTCAGCACCGTTAATCACAAAAGTACCTTTTGCAGTCATATAAGGGATAGGTCCCAGATATACATCCTGAATCACTGTATCAAAATCTTCGTGATCCGGGTCAGTACAATATAGTTTTAGTTTGGCTTTTAAGGGCACACTGTATGTCAGACCGCGTTCGATACATTCGTCGATAGAATAACGTGGTGGGTCAACATAATAGTCGAGAAATTCGAGAATGAAATTATTACGGGTATCAGCGATTGGGAAGTTTTCTGAAAAAACTTTATACAAACCTTCTGATTTTCTTTTTTCAGGAGCAGTATCCATCTGAAAAAAGTCCTGGAATGATTTTAACTGTACTTCCAAGAAATCAGGATATTCCAACTGATTCTTTATAGAAGCAAAATTTATTCTTTGAGCTTTTGTTAATGACGACATTTTCAAAGAGGTTATTTGGTGCGGAGAACTCAATTATTTTATAGACAACAAAAGGTTTAGAATCCCACAATAAGTGGGAATCTAAACCGAAGACCTGATAATCAGGTAATTATTATTTAAGTTCAACTTCAGCTCCGCCTTCAGTCAACGCTTTTTTCAAGGCTTCTGCTTCGTCTTTTGTTACACCTTCTTTAATTACTGAAGGAGCAGCATCAACTAAATCTTTAGCTTCTTTCAAGCCAAGACCAGTAAGTTCTTTTACTAATTTAACGATAGCCAATTTTTGTGCACCGGCTGCTTTCAATACTACATCAAAAGATGTTTTTTCTTCAACTACTTCAGCAGCAGCTGCGGCTGGACCTGCAGCAACAGCAAAGGCTGCAGCAGCTGGTACGATACCATATTCAACTTTCAAAATTTGAGCTAACTCATTTACTTCTTTAACGGTTAAGTTAACCAATTGTTCTGCAAAAGCTTTCAAATCTGCCATTTTACTTTATTTTTTATAGATTTTATTTTTTAATTCTTTATTCTGAAATTATCTTTCTCCCAGCGTTTTCAACAAGCCGTGGATAGTAGATCCTCCTGATTGGAGTGCGGATATAACGTTCTTAGCAGGCGATTGCAATAAGCCAATAATTTCGCCGAGAAGTTCGTTTTTGCTCTTCACATGGATTAAAGCTTCCAATTGGTTTTCGCCGATATAGAAACTTTCTTCAACATAAGCAGCTTTCAAAATTGGTTTTTTGAGTTTGTTGCTTTTTTGTTTGCTGAAGTCACTGATAAGCTTTGCGGGTACGTTAGCCTGATTTGAAAGCATCAACGATGTTTCACCTTTCAACGTTCCGTAAAGTTCACTGAAATCTACTGATGAGTTTTCAAGTGCTTTTTGAAGCAATGTATTTTTTACAACAACAAGCTTCACATCTTCTTTGTAACATACTCTTCTCAATTCACTGGTCTGAGCAGCATTTAAGCCGGCAATATCAGTGAGGTAAAAGTGAGCATATTCGCCGATAGTCGACTCAAGTTGTTTTATAATTGCGCTTTTATCTTCCTTTTTCATAAACTTTTAATTTTGTTCGTCAATTGATTTGGGTTCAACTTTTATACCCATACTCATTGTGCTCGAAAGATAAATGCTCTTTACATAAGTACCTTTAGCGGCTGTGGGTTTTAGTTTCATCAAAGTAGTAACAAATTCTTTGGCATTTTGAACCAACATTTCGGCAGTAAAAGAAACTTTTCCAACTGATGTGTGAACAATACCATATTTATCAACTTTAAAGTCGATTTTCCCTTGTTTTACTTCTTTTACAGCTTTACCAACTTCATTGGTTACTGTACCGCTTTTAGGGTTTGGCATTAAACCGCGAGGGCCTAAAACACGTCCTAAAGCACCTAATTTACCCATGATAGCAGGCATGGTGATAATAACATCAACATCTGTCCAACCACCTTTGATTTTTTCGATATATTCATCGAGTCCTACATAGTCAGCGCCGGCTTCTTTAGCCGCTGCTTCCTGATCGGGAGTACATAATGCAAGAACCTTTACTTGTTTACCGGTTCCGTTTGGCAACGACACTACGCCGCGTACCATCTGGTTGGCTTTACGTGGATCAACACCTAAGCGTACATCAATATCAACAGAAGCATCAAATTTGCTGTTGGAAATTTCTTTTACCAAAGCAGCTGCTTCTTTGAGTGTGTAGGTTTTTCCTGCTTCAATTTTTTCTAAAGCTAACCTTTGATTTTTTGTCAGTTTACTCATTTTTTAATTGAAGT
>CAIKVR010000063.1 GCA_903830915.1 uncultured Bacteroidales bacterium | reverse complement strand
TTTGGGTGTTTGTTGATTGACATATCTCTATGATTACGGAATAATCTTTAAAGATACTTATTTTCAATGAATTACCCAAATGTTTTCACACTTATTTTATTGATTATCAGGTATTTGTTTTAATTTATAACGAACTATTGAACGATAAAAGTAGCACGATTCTGAGTAATTTATATATTGGATATAGCTATTTATATCTAAATAAAGCGGATAGTGCACAATCATATTATAATAAAGCCGAAAAAGAAGCATCGAATATTCACAACCCTACACTTATATCGGTTGTGCTTAGAAATATTGGTACGGTTTATTTTCAGCAAGGAGATTATCCAAAAGCGTTAAGGGTTTTTTATAGTGTACCATTAACTGCTAATAGTATATACGATAGTAATAAGTATTATTTGATTGCGAATGTCCATATCAAAACGAATAAATTAGATTCAGCAAAATACTATTTGGGTAAGGTTACTGATTTGCACGAAATAGCTCCCGACTATTACAGATTATGGCAAACCATTGCCGAGAAGGAGAATAATATAACAAAAGCTTTGTATTATGCCAATAAAGTAAGTTTTGCCATTGATTCGCTGTATAAGAAAAAACTCGAAAAAAGTTTTGCAGGTTTCGAAAAGAAATACAAGTATCAGGGCTTACAAATCGCCAATCAAAATCTGACCATAAAGAATAAACAACGGGGATTTCTGCTTTTACTGGCATTATTGACAGTCAGTATTTTTAGTGGATTGTTTTTATTCTGGAGATTAAAGGCAAAGAAAAATGAAGTTGAATATCAAAAGGATTTAACCAATAAAAAACAAAAACTATTGGAAATTGAACAAGAGAAAACTGAAAAGGAAAGAGAAAACAATGCCTTATTGGAACGGCAATTAAAATTGCAGTCTATTCTACTGCTCAATCTTGAACAACATCGAAATCATTCGGCAAAACAAACCGGTTTATGGGGAAAAAATAAAAACGGGACAAAATCCGTAGAAAACAAGGTTTTTAATGAAGAATTGCTGGCATGCATGGATATGGAATATAATAACATATCCCAACGGTTAAAAGAAACATATCCTGAGTTATCCGCTAATGATATTATTACTTGCTGTATGATGCTGGCAGGTTTTGAAACGGGCATGATTGCATCTGTACTTAATGTGCAAAATGAATCGGTATTTACCCGCCGTTTCCGAATCCGAAAAAAGTTAAAACTTGAAGAGTCTGAAAAACTGAATCATTTTTTAGAGGTATTTTAATGCATTTTTCATTCAAAAACACCCTGATTTTATGATGTCAATATAGCTTGTTAAATCACACTCTCTAATACTCTGATATTACGTATTTTATAGCATGACCTTACGGGGCATGTCTATGAAATAAATCCGGCATTTAACCAAAATGTCGGATTTTTTTTGTATTTATTTGTAGGATAAATAATTTAAAAATTTATCCTTATGAAAAAGTATTTAATCTCCCTTGCATTTGTAGTTTCAGTAGCTACACTTTGCTTTTCGCAAACAAACACTGTACAAACTACTAAATTATCAGTTGAAGATCCTCCAATTATTACTTTTCCGCCACGTCACATTTTAGGTGATACAAGAATAGCTGTAAAAGTGATCATTGCACCGGTAGAAATAAACTTAACAAAAGCGGTTTAAAGAATCAGTTTAGAGTGAACATAGCGTTGACCTGAACAAACCGAGTGGCAGATAGCCGAATACTGTCTGCCACCTGCTGAAAAGAAGGGAATGTAGAGCGATACAAACCCGAATCTGACGAAAACATCCATGTATCGGATAAAAACAAGCATGTTTCCAACGAAAACATTCATGTATCCGACAAAAACAAGCATGTTTCCAACGAAAACATTCATGTATCCAACAAAAACAAGCATGTTTCCAACGAAAACATTCATGTATCCGACAAAAACAAGCATGTTTCCAACAAAAACGTCCATGTATCCTACAAAAACAAGCATGTTTCCAACGGAAACAACCCTGTTTCGGACAAAAACAAACATGATTCTAATGAATGGGGGATGATTTAGAAAAAAGTGGGGTCTATTCAATAAACTGTGTCAGAAAAGGGAAAATTATTATATTTACCCTTTAAAAACAAGTTAAAATGGACAAGACAAAAGGATTTGATTACAAGGAATTTGAACAAGAGGCCT
>CAIKVR010000062.1 GCA_903830915.1 uncultured Bacteroidales bacterium | reverse complement strand
TCCTTTGCGGATTGCTGCAGACCGGTTCTATTCTTTCGTTCAACAAAATGATTGAAAAAGGAATTGATGCAGGTTACGCATCTAAACTCGTTCAGTACGGTTGGGAAACAATTACCGAAGCCTTGAAAATTGGTGGTATCACCAATATGATGGATCGTTTGTCGAATCCGGCTAAAATTGAAGCTTTCAAGCTGTCGGAAGAACTTAAAGACATTATGCGTCCGCTGTTTATCAAACACATGGACGATATTTTGTCGGCTGAATTCTCAAAAACTATGATGGAAGATTGGGCTGCCGGCGATAAAAACCTGTTGGCCTGGCGCGCTGCTACCGGCGAAACTGCTTTTGAGAAAACTCCTGCAGGTGACGTTGAAATCTCAGAACAGGAATATTTCGATAATGCTGTGTTGATGGTTGCTTTCGTGAAATCGGGTGTTGAGCTGGCTTACGAAACCATGACTTGCTCAGGTATCAAAAACGAATCGGCTTACTACGAATCGTTGCACGAAACTCCGCTTATTGCCAATACCATTGCCCGCAAAAAACTGTTCGAAATGAACCGTGTGATTTCCGATACAGCTGAATACGGTTGCTATTTGTTCGATCATGCCTGCAAACCATTGTTGGCTGACTTTATGAAGAAAATTGATACCAACGTTATCGGTAAAAACTTCAATGCAGGTAAAAACGGACACGTCGACAACTTCGAGCTGGTAAAAGTAAATGCTGCTATCCGCAACCACTCCATCGAAATTTGTGGAGCTGAATTGCGTGCTGCCATGACTGCCATGAAGAAAATTGTGGAATAAATACTGATATTCTTATTTAAGTCATCAGATGAATTTGCACAGCAAGAGCTGCTTCCGGTTGGAGGCAGCTCTTGTCGTGTTAATTGAAGGGTTAAGTAAATTACAGGAAATTAGTTGACTTTCAAATCAAGAGGATTTTTTCAATCCCAGAGGGTATGGATAATAATTTTGTCAGCTGTTACTTCATAGAGTAAAATATTTATTTCAATGAAACAAAAGCTCCGTAGAAGCGAGATTATAAAAAGTCATGACCACTTCATTGAATTATTATTTACCGGATTTCAATACAAATACTTTCTTACCTGCATTTTCCGATTTTGCGGCCGTTGATACAGGCGTTTTTTGTGCTTGCGGTTTACTTACATGATTGTCGATGCCTGTTCGGCGTTTACCTTTGCCAGGTTCAATGCCCGAACTTTTACTTCGCTGTATCGTTTTCGGTTTAATATTTGATCTTCTGTTGGTTAGTTCATGTTCAGCTTCGTATGGATGATTCTTGACCACCGGTATTTCTATTGAAATCAGCTTTTGAATATCGCGCAGGTATTCAAGCTCTTCCACATCGCAAAACGAAATGGCTTTCCCATCAAGTCCGGCCCTACCGGTTCGTCCAATGCGGTGAACATAAGTTTCAGGGATATTCGGAATTTCGTAATTGATTACCAGGTTCAAATCGTCGATATCAATGCCACGGGCAGCAATATCTGTAGCTACCAGCACCCGTGTGGTGCGTTCCTTGAAATTCTTCAAAGCATTCTGACGCGCATTCTGTGATTTATTGCCATGAATGGCTTCCGTTTTGATATTGGCTTTCGACAAAAGTCGCTGAACTTTGTCGGCACCGTGTTTTGTCCGTGTGAAAACCAGTGCTGTAGCTATTTTCTTATCTTGAAGAATATGAATCAGCAAATCTTTTTTGTCAGCCATATCGACATAATACAATTCCTGTTGAATCGTTTCAGCAGTTGTCGACACGGGCGTTACAGCCACTTCTTCGGGATTAGTAAGAATAGTTCCTGCCAGCACACGAATTGAATCGGGCATAGTAGCTGAGAAAAACAACGATTGACGTTTTGCCGGAATAAGTTTAATCAGTTTCTTTACATCGTGTATAAAACCCATATCGAGCATACGATCGGCTTCATCGAGCACAAAAATGCTCAGTTCATTGAGCTTTACATAACCCTGACTCTGCAAATCAAGCAGTCGGCCGGGTGTGGCAATCAGAATATCGACACCGGCTTTCAGTGTGTTTACCTGTGGGTTTTGCGGCACACCGCCAAAAATCACAGCGTGACGAAACTTCAGAAACCGACCGTAAGCCGCAAAACTTTCGCCAATCTGAATGGCTAGTTCACGCGTTGGTGTAACGATTAAAACTTTTATTTTACGGTGTATTTTGTCGTTTTCACGACTTTTTTGAAGTTGCTGCAAAATAGGAATAGCAAAAGCAGCAGTTTTTCCGGTGCCGGTTTGTGCGCAGCCTAATAAGTCTTTTCCTTTTAAAACGATGGGAATTGCAATTTCCTGAATGGGAGTCGGCTGAGTATAGCCTTCGTGTTGGAGAGCGTTTAAGATCGGCTCAATAAGATCTAATTTATCAAATGTCATAGAATATTACTCGCATCCATACTTCTTTCACAAGTTCAAACTTAAACCTGAAGGATACGATTTTGTGCAAAGGTACAGAAAAATATCGTTGTTTCATGTTTTAAGATACAAGCTGCTCGATTCGTGTCCGCACACGGTTATTTTTAGAAAAAGAAATAAGAAACACATCAAAAGTCTTTTTTGTTGCACAAACACTCAAAATACGTGCATATTTTAAAGTTTTTTAATACAAAACTCTGTCATTTTGAGTTGGTCGACCAATTATTTTAATTACTTTTGTAGCGAAAATTGAAAATTGCTATCTCTACATTGCAATAATACAATTTGCATTAACGATTAATTCAAAAAAACTAACTTCCTTGTACTTTTTGAAATTAAATCTGCAGACCCCGAAATTATTCAGGAAAATATATACATTTGCAACTGTATATGGCTCTTCCTGATAAACTCCTTAACCACTTTATCAGAAGCAAATATCTAATCGAAATTTATTTCGTATTTAGCTATTTATAAGCAATTTACAATACATAAACTGCTAATACCAACAATCATATCATAAAACAATTTTATAACAAAAAAAACAATGAGTAATGTTGAAACCGTTTCAACGGACATTTTAATTATTGGAGGCGGCCCTTCGGGGTTGGCAACTTCCATCCATCTGGCGGACACATTGAAACAAAAAGGGCTGAACAAACGAATTCTTCTGATTGAAAAAGGAAGTTCGATTGGAAGCCACATCATTTCGGGTGCCGTAATTAAAGCCGATGTTTTCAAAACCTTACTACCGGATGTTGATTTCAGCGAAATACCATTCAACGCCAAAGTAGCAACTGATTCAACCGTTTTACTGAGCGAAAATGGTTCGTTTAAATTGCCGGTTCATGTGCCTTACATGAGCAATGCGGGCAATTACACTGCTTCATTAGGTCAGGTTTGCCGCTTTTTAGCTACCAAAGCTGAAGAAAAAGGCGTGGAAATCTACACCGGGTTTTCAGTAAGCGAGATTCTGTATAAAGATGGAAAAGTAATTGGTGCTAAAACCATTGATACAGGCGTGGATCATCACGGCGTTCAACAGGAAAATTTTCAACAGGGAACACGCATCGAAGCAAGCCTTACCATTTTTGCCGAAGGAACACGCGGAAGTCTGGCAAAGCAACTGATTGCCAAATATGATCTGGAAAAAGATAAGAACTGTCAGATTTACTCGTTGGGTGTAAAAGAATTGTGGAGTGTGCCCGAAGGTAATATCAAACCGGGTGAAGTGTATCACACCATGGGTTATCCGTTGAATTTGAAAGAATTCGGTGGCGGCTTTGTTTACGGACTAAAAGATAATAAAGTAGCTGTAGGGTTGGTAATCGGATTGGAATATGAAGATCCTACTTTTGACGCTCACGATGCATTTCAAGCATGGAAAACCAATCCGTTTATTGCAAAATATCTCAAAGGTGGAAAACTGGTTGAATACGGTGCAAAAACATTGCCCGAAGGTGGTTGGTATTCTATTCCTAAATTATATACAGACAATGCGATGATTGTGGGTGATAGCGCCGGACTGGTGGCTATGCCTGCTTTGAAAGGTGTTCATTTGGCAATTACTTCCGGAATGTTGGCAGCAAAAACAGCCGCTGAAGCATTGAGCAAAAACGATTTCTCCGAAAAAACGCTTTCGGGGTACGAAGCTTCGATAAAAGACAGCGTAATTTACAAAGATTTATATCCGGTTCGCAATTTCCGTCAGGGATTTTCAAAAGGTCTGATTATCGGTTCATTGCATTTCGGAACACAACTGATTACCGGCGGAGCAGGTTTCTGCGGTCGTCTGAAATCACATCCCGACAAAGATGC
>CAIKVR010000061.1 GCA_903830915.1 uncultured Bacteroidales bacterium | reverse complement strand
TGGTTTGCCCCATCTGTAATCGTAAGTAGTATAAGAAGTATAATTTAATGTATCTCTAACAGAAATTGGATAGGTATATACCACATTATCATATTGATAGCTCACCTTATTTCGTTGGTTGTTAAGGTTAGGCGGGTAAATAATTTTTGTCATGTTGCCATGAGTGTCATATTCCATATTGTAAGTAATGAAATTGGTGAGGTCATAATATAACCTCATTTCTAAAACTTTACCGGTATTGTAATCAATAGAAGTTTGTCTTTCTTGAAGTATAGCGTTAGCATTATTTTTAATCGTAATACTTGCAGGAATCCCAACCAGATTTAGATTGTTATTATCGGGGTGGTAGGTTATATTAGCGTAAAAATCATCATCGGTATAGTTGTTACTGACTTCTCCATCATCATAATATTTCTTTACATTGCCTTTGGGTCCATATTCGTAACGCTTGCGTGTATGCTTTGTGAAATTAGCTGCCCCTTCATAAAAATATGTATTGACTTCATTTAAAGCGGGATAACCGGTGCCGTCCGAATTAGTACAAATACCTAATTGACATGTAGTATCATTACCTGAAGCGATATTTTTCAAACAATAGGTATAGGTGTTTTCTATATACTTATTACCGCTTGCATTGGTGATTAAATCATAGTATTTTAAACCTTTAAACGGGAAACTCTTATTGAGGAATTTTTCAGTCGTATTTCTGTAAAGGACATTGTTATTACCTGTATCGTAATTATGTGTCTTTACAACCTTATAACCCAATTGTTGCCTATCGTAGCGGGAGTAGTAAGCACTATCGTACTCTATTGTAGTATACATGCTATCAATGCCATCACCAGTATGCCCGTCAAATACTTTAACAGAACTCAGCAACCAATTGCGGTTTGGGTTATCGAAATTGTTTTGAGAAGATAGTTTGTAATCTAACAATATTTTCCCTTGTGCATAATTTCCAGCAGTTTTCAACAAATTGGTACGTCCGATTTTAGAATAATTTACCATAAGGTTGGTTTCTCCTGAAGAAACAGTATAATCCGGGTAACCGTCATTATTAAGATCAATAAATTTAATGGACTCTTTGTTTATACTTCTATTAAGTCCGCCTTTGGGATTAACAAGAATTTTTATAGGCAAGACACCTAAAACGGTACCAAAGGTAATAGCCGCATTAATATTTTCGGAATATGAAGTGCTTTTACTTAAAGTATCGTTTGGAATGGTTGCCCAAGCAATTGGTAAAGCAAACCCTGTCCCTGAATTTAATTTGGCATATACAGTTCCAGCACTATCATAAACAATGTCTGCTAAACCATCTCCATTAACGTCCATCAATAAGTGATTAGAATAACTGTACGAAAAAGAAGCACCTAAACCACCATTAATACTTGAATTAAGAAAAGAAAATGAGTGAGAATTTCCTCCTGCGCTTGTACCAATATTATTACTTATACCTGTCTGAATAACATTAAAAATCCAGTATTCGGTTGGTGCAAAGCTATACCCTAAATTCAAATTAACACGTCCATCGTTAAAAATCTTGTCCGGTAAACCATCCCCATTAATATCTGCTAAAGTAAATTCAGAATTATCCCCAGTTGTTCCAATACTGGCACT
>CAIKVR010000060.1 GCA_903830915.1 uncultured Bacteroidales bacterium | reverse complement strand
TTGTTGGGACTCTCGTACCGTGCGATTAACCCTAAAATCGTGTTGATGGGACTAGCGTACGGTACGAGAGGGTAAAAATCGTGTTGATGGGACTAGCGTACGGTACGAGAGGGTAAAAATCGTGTTGTTGGGACTGTCGTACCGTGCGATTAACCCTAAAATCGTGTTGATGGGACTAGCGTACCGTACGAGAGGGTGAAAATCGTGTTTTTTGGGTTGTCGTACATTTTGATAAATATCATTCTCCCTTCCACAAAATGCAGAGTAGTTCAGCTGATGGTACATCAGAAAAATAGATATCAATAAAGCTTAATTACTGAAAATAATAACATGAATACTACTTATCAGCCTATAGTGTCTTTTTTTCGGTGAAAAATTTGTATTTTTGTAGGCTTATAGACAATAGAAGCCGAATTTTTAAGTTTTAATTAGGGTGGAAAATCTATAGATTGATACTCAAACCGAAAAACGATTAAAAAACATTACCAAAATCTCTTTTCTTGAAAAAAATATCCATATATAGCATATTTACTGTCCTGCTGATTTCGTTGTTGACAGTGGGTTGCTCCACCAAAAAGAACACCTGGCTTTCACGCTATAGTCAGGCAGTAAATACCCGTTACAACGTGTACTTCAATGGTTACAACAGTTTTAACGAAGGCTTAAAAAACATTCAGAAAGCCAACAAGGAGGAATATTCCAGCGTGTTGCCAATGTATCCCATCAGCCATCATTCCAATGGCACTTCAGCCGCATCTAGCATGGATCAGACCATCGAGAAATGCCGAAAAGCCATCAAGTTACACTCCATCAAAGTAAAACCGGATAAAGATTATAAAAAAGCAAACGATCCGGAATATAAATTGTGGTACAATCAGCAGGAATTTAACCCTGCAATGAGCGAAGCATGGATTTTACTGGCCAAAGCAGAGTTTCATAAAGCTGATTTTCTAGGTTCGGTGGGAACATTTTCGTATATTATTCGTCACTATACTAACGACAAAGGCATTGAAGCAACCTGTCAGTTGTGGATAACCCGTGCGTATGGCGAGATGGGCTGGATTTATGAGGCAGAACAAATGCTCTCGAAAGTGAATCAAAATAACCTGAAAGGAGCAAACACAACACTTTTTGCTTCGGTAAATGCCGATTTACTGCTTAAAAAACATCAATACAAAGAAGCTATTCCGTTTCTGGAACTGGCTTTGTCAAGAGAAAAAGATAATGTGCTGAAACAGCGTTTTGGTTATATTCTGGCACAGCTTTATCATATCACAGGCGACGATAAAACTGCGTATGATGACTATACAAAGGTAATAAAATCAAATCCACCTTACGAAATGGATTTCAATGCCCGCATCAGTCGTGCTCAGCTTAATCAGGGAAATGTGCTGACCATCCGCAAAGAATTGAACGCAATGCTTAAAAATAAAAGCAATAAGGAATATCTCGACCAGCTTTATTATGCATTGGGAAATACCTATCTGGTACGTGGCGACACGGCAAAAGCACTTGTAAACTTTAAGCTTTCGGCAGAAAAAAGTACCCGCAAAGGAATTGATAAAGCAGTGACACTGATTACCCTCGGTGACCTTTATTACAACAAACGTAACTACGTGCTGGCTCAGCCCTGTTATGAAGAAGCCGGGAAAATTATAACCAACGAACAGGACGATTATGCCCGTGTAACCCGCCGGGGCGAAATGCTCAGCGAACTGGTAACACAAAATGATATCGTTGTGCTTCAGGACAGTCTGCAAAAGTTGTCTTTGCTACCTGAGACGAAGCGCATAGAAGTGGTAAACAAAATTATTGAAAAACTGATTGCCGACGAAAAAGAAAATGCTGAAAAGGCACAAAAAGAAAAACAGGTAGCTAACTTCAATCTGGAAGATGAAATGTCGATGCCACCTATTGGGATGAATCCCGGAAGCGTAGGCGACTGGTATTTTTACAACCCTGATGTGATGCGTAAAGGGCTAACTGAATTTGTGAAGAAATGGGGAACACGTAAACTGGAAGATAACTGGCGCAGGACGAACAAAGCGACCTCACTTTTTGCTGAAGAAAGTCCACAAAATAAAGTAGTCAAAGACTCGACCGATACCATTTCGAAGTCAAAAGAAGCTGTAATGGATAATAAGAAGCCGGAATTCTATCTCAGGCAAATTCCGCTTACAGCTGCCCAAAAAGCCAAATCCACTGCGGCTATCGGTGATGCTTTGTTCAGTATGGGACTAATTTACAAAGATAAAGTAAATGACATACCACTTGCAATCAGCACTTTCAAAGAATTTATCCGCCGATTTCAGAATGATGAGCGGGTGGCAGATGCTTATTTCAATATTTACCTAATGCAAACACATGAAGGCAATCAATCCGAAGCAAATCTGTATCGTGAAAAGCTGATTTCTGAGTTTCCGAATTCGAAATACAAGAAAATTCTGGCACAAAAAGACTACACACAACGGCTGGAACGTATGTACCGTGAGCAGGATTCCATCTATAACCTGACTTACAAAGCTTATAACGAGAGTGATTTCGGAACCGTTTACAAACACGTGGCTTATATTCGTCAAAATTTCCCCTTGTCGACACTGATGCCTAAATTCCTTTTTCTGAACGCGTTAAGTATTGGTAAAAAGGAAACACCCGAAAAGTTTAAAGTGGCATTGGACAGTTTGGTACTAACTTATCCACAAAGCGATGTAAGTGCTATGGCTAAAGACATTATGGCACTGATAAAGCAAGGACAAGAGGCAAAAACAGGAACTTCAAGTGGTTCGTTGCTTGCCAAAAGAGATGAAACAACCAAAGAAGAAATAAACGAAATTGCACCACAACAATTCTCTGCTGAAAAACAGACGAAACACCGGTTGTTATTGATTTCATCATCGGATAAAGCAACACTGAACAAACTTCAGTATAATATTGCTTCATTCAACTTTTCGCGGTTTATGATTAAGGATTTCGATTTGGTGATATCGAGGCTTGACAGCACACAGAGTATGTTATCAGTTACTAATTTTGAATCGTTTGATGAGGTGGAATGGTATTTGAACACAATGAAAAACGATGTAGCCATTACTAAACTGATGGCTGACTGTCAGGCAAAAAAAATTATAATTTCCGAAGAAAACTTTGGGATGCTCAAAGCAGGACTAACTCTTAAAGATTATCAGGTATTTTTGACTAAACCTACGCCTGTGGTTGTAAAGAAAGAACCTATGGCTCAGGTAGAAATCAAACCCCTGAAAAAAGCTGAACCTGTTCCTGCACTGAAAGAGACTCCGAAAACAGAACCTGTAAAACCTGCTGTAACGGAATCTAAAAAGGCAGAGAAAATAACACCCAAACCGACTGAGAAACCAATAGAAAAATCAACTGAAAAACCGGTTGAAAAAACTGCTTCGGTTATAAAACCAGCAGATACAAAACCCACACAAACAACAATCAATGTGGCAAAAAAAGATACTTTGCTTAAACAGACTAAACCGGTTCAACCAGCAACATCTACTCCTCAACCGGTGGTTGTTCAACCAAAACTGCCTGAAGTACCATTGTTCAAAGGTTTGTATGGTTACAAGGCTGACGAACCACATTTTATTGCCATCTATGTTATGTCGGGCAGTTTCGATTTTGCAAAAGTAAAAGCTGATATTGATGCTTATAATACGAAAAACTACGCTGTGATGAATCTGAAAGTTACGCTTGAAAAAGTGGATAATCTTCAGGTACTGATTATTGGAAGTATGACCAATGCACAGGTAGCCAAATCATACTTATTGAGAATGGTGAAAGAGAAATCAATTTTTGAAGGATTAAAAGGAAGTAATTACCGAAATCTGATTGGTTCGCAGAAAAACCTGAACACGCTGATACAGCAGAATGCATTGGATACTTATTTTGAATTTATGCAGGAATATTACCTGAAATAAGTAATGTGGTACAGTTGTTGATTAAGTTGATTGGTTGAAAAACTAAACCACAATACTTAAAACATTTATAAAATGAAAAAAGACCGTATACTTTGGGCTGACGATGAAATTGATTTGTTGCGCCCATACGTTTTGTTTCTCGAAGAAAAAGGGTATGAAGTTGTTACTACCACAAATGGTAAAGATGCAGTGGAACTATGTCAGAAAGAGACTTTCGATATCATTTTTCTGGATGAAAATATGCCTGGTTTGAGCGGTCTGGAGACATTGGCGTTGATAAAGGAAATTGATCAGGACGTGCCAATGGTGATGATTACCAAAAGCGAGGAAGAAAATATCATGAATATGGCTATCGGTAATAAAATAGCCGACTACCTTACCAAGCCTGTAAACCCGAGCCAGATACTGCTTACGCTGAAAAAAAATATCCACAAAAAGGAAATTATCACCGAACAGACTGCGTCCAACTATCAATCGCAATTCGGACGAATTGGTATGCAAATTAATGATTCGCTGACTTACGAAGACTGGGTTGAAGTATATAAAAAACTGATTTACTGGGAACTGGAGTTGGCAGATGCCGATAATGGTATGGATGAAATGCTTCAGATGCAAAAAACCGAAGCCAATAATACTTTCACTAAATTTATTCGCAAAAACTACGAAAACTGGTTTAGCAACCCTGACAAACGACCGGTGATGAGTCCGGATTTGTTCAAAACCAAAGTGTTCCCCTTACTTGATAACGGAGAAAAGGTTTTCTTTATTTTGATCGATAATTTCCGTTACGACCAATGGAAAATCATTCGTGAATTGCTTTCAGAATTCTATCAGTTCAATGATGAAGGGCTGTATTGCAGTATTTTACCTACAGCTACACAATACGCCAGAAATGCAATTTTCTCAGGTTTAATGCCATTGCAGATTCAGCAAATGTTTCCTGAACTGTGGGTAGAAGAGGAAGAAGATGAAGGTAAGAACATGAACGAAAAAGATTTGCTGGAGACCATGTTCAAGCGTTATCGAAAAAACTATACATTCTCCTATCATAAGGTAAATGAATCGGCGTACTGCGAGAAACTGATTGAACAGCTTCAACGACTGGATGCAAACCAACTGAATGTGGTGGTACTTAATTTTATCGATATGTTGTCGCATGCTCGCACCGAATCAAAAATGATGCGCGAACTTGCCAATGACGAAAAAGGATATCGTTCATTGACATTATCGTGGTTCAAACATTCACCAACTTACGAACTCTTTAAAACCATTGCACAGCATGGTTACAAAGTGATTCTGACAACCGATCATGGAACTATTCAGGTTAAGGATGCAGTGAAAGTGGTTGGCGATAAAAATACAAACGTGAACCTTCGATACAAAGTGGGTAAAAATCTGAGCTACAATAAAAAAGAAGTGTTCGAGATTACACAGCCTTCAAAAGTAGGATTGCCAAGTCCAAATGTAAGTTCAGCGTACATTTTTGCATTCAACGATAATTTCTTCGCGTATCCAAACAATTATAACCATTATGTAAGTTATTATAAAAATACGTTTCAGCATGGTGGAATTTCTTTGGAAGAAATGATTATACCGCTGGTGGTGATGGAACCAAAATGAAACTTGCCCCCAACCCCCTAAAGGGGAGCAAGAAATATTAGTTTTGATTATTGAAATGAATTGAAAAAAAACAGAAATGGAACTAAAAAAAGAAAATAACTTCAACTCCCCTTTAGGGGTTGGGGGCAGATCATATACCAACGTAAAAGACCTCGGCAATTTACAGGAAGCAATTAAAGAGGCATTAGAAATAAAGAAAAACCGTTATGCCTACAAGCATCTCGGTGAAAATAAAACACTGTTGATGGTGTTTTTCAATTCCAGCCTGCGTACCCGCTTGAGTACTCAAAAAGCGGGAATGAATCTGGGAATGAACACAATGGTACTCGACATTAATCAAGGTGCATGGAAACTCGAAACTGAGCGTGGCGTGGTTATGGACGGCGACAAACCCGAACACATATTGGAGGCAATTCCGGTAATGGGTTGCTATTGCGACGTGATTGGTGTTCGTGCATTTGCTCAGTTTGAGAGCAAAGAATTTGATTATCAAGAAACTATTATTAATCAGTTTATCAAATACTCTGGTAAACCGGTTTTCAGCATGGAGGGTGCTACTTCGCATCCTTTGCAGGCTTTCGCCGACCTCATTACGATTGAGGAATTTAAAAAAACGGCTCGTCCAAAAGTAGTTCTTACATGGGCACCACATCCGAAAGCATTACCTCAGGCTGTTCCTAACTCTTTTGCCGATTTCATGAACGAAGCTGATGTGGATTTTGTGATTACACATCCCGAAGGTTACGAACTGGCTCCTCAGTTTGTTCGTGGAGCACGTGTGGAATACGACCAAATGAAAGCATTTGAAGGAGCTGATTTTGTGTACGCCAAAAACTGGGCAGCTTATCAAGACCCGAACTACGGACAAATACTGAGCAAAGACCGTTCTTGGACAGTAAGCGATCGACAGATGGCAGTTACAAATAATGCTTATTTTATGCATTGTTTGCCGGTGCGTCGCAATATGATTGTGACCGACGAAGTGATTGAAAGTGCTCAATCCATTGTAATTCCCGAAGCTGCCAACCGTGAAATCTCTGCACAGGTTGTTATTAAACGATTATTAGAAAACATATAAAAATGAATTTAGAACAAGTTGCAGCTTCCATTAGGAATGTGCCTGATTTTCCGAAACCGGGAATTTTATTCAAAGATATAACCACAGCAATGAAAGATGCCGAAGTGCTTCATTTTATTGCTGACGAACTTTACGAGTATTACAAAGACAAAGGCATTACCAAAGTTGTGGGTGTCGAGAGTCGCGGTTTTGTACTGGGAAGTATTTTGGCTTACAAACTGGGTGCAGGTTTTGTGTTGCTTCGCAAGCCGGGCAAATTGCCCTCAGAAACATTCAAAATAGACTACGAACTGGAATATGGCACAGATTCATTAGAAATTCACAAGGATTCTATCGAAGAAAATGATGTGGTTTTACTTCATGACGATTTGTTGGCAACAGGCGGCAGTGCCAGTGCTGCATTGGAATTATTGACTAAATTTTCACACAGCACGGTTTATGTGAGTTTTCTGATTGAACTTACTTTCTTAAATGGAAGACCACGTTTGAAGGGTGCAAAAGATATTCATTCATTGATTCAGTTTTGAAGCCCCCTAAATCCCCCATGGGGGACTTTAAGACTTTTTAATTATATTTATATGATTATTCAAAACGATTCTAATTTAATTCCTTCTCCTGTGGAGCGGGTTAGGGAGAGGCTTTGCATTGTAAAAGTAGGGGGAAAAATAGTAGAAGAGCCAGCAAGTCTGAAACAATTATTATCTGATTTCTCGAAAATAGAAGGAAATAAAGTGCTCGTTCATGGTGGTGGGCGCTCTGCAACTGCCATGGCGGCCAAACTTGGTATCGAAAGCCAAATGGTAAATGGGCGGCGTATTACCGATGAAGAAACATTGAAAGTGGTAACAATGGTTTACGGTGGACTAGTGAACAAGCAGATTGTGGCTGGTTTACAAGCTATTGATGTGAATGCATTGGGACTAACCGGTGCTGATATGAATTACATGCTTTCCGAAAAACGTCCGGTGAAGGATGTGAATTACGGCTTTGTGGGTGATGTAAAACAAGTTAATGCTAATATCCTGGCTGAGTTAATCTCCAAAGGAATTGTTCCGGTGCTTGCTCCGCTTACCCACGATAAAAAAGGTAACATGCTCAATACCAATGCGGATACCATTGCAGGAGAAGCTGCCAAAGCTTTAGCAAAATACTTTGAAGTGACACTAATGTTCTGCTTTGAGAAAAAAGGGGTGTTGATGAGCGAAACCGATGATGAAAGTGTTATTGCACAAATCACGCCTGCCCTTTTCGACCAATATGTGGCTAATGAGATAATCAGCGGTGGGATGATACCCAAAATCGAAAATTCTTTTGTAGCATTAAATGCAGGAGTAAAGCAGGTAGTAATTACCCGAGCCGACCAAATACATACTGATTCAGGAACCAAAATAATCCTTTAAATATGAAACGAATCTTATATTTATTGATTTTATCACTTATGATATCAAAAGCCGGATTTTCACAGGAAATAATCAAACTTTATCCAAACGGTCCAAAAGAAAGTAATGAACTGACTGTACCTGAAAGTTTCCGAGATTCGGGGTTTTTAAAGGATATATCAGATCCACGGATACTTGTTTTTACTTCTCCAAAAGAAAAAGCGAACGGAACTGCAGTTTTGATTTGTCCGGGTGGAGGTTATAGCGGTGTTGCTTTCCGCCACGAAGGAAAAGATATTGCAAAATGGTTCAACGAACTGGGAATTAGTGCTTTTGTGCTTTATTATCGCATGCCAAACGGACATTATAACGTTCCACTTACCGATGCACAAACAGCATTGGCAATTATCCATAAGCGGGCTAAAGAATGGAATATCGATAATAATAAAATCGGCATCATGGGATTTTCTGCCGGAGGACATTTAGCATCAACAGTAGGAACTCACTTTGAAACCAATGAGCAACGCCCTGCTTTTATGATTTTAGGTTATCCAGTAGTAACCATGGATAGTATATTAACTCACAAAGGTTCAAGGAATAATCTTTTAGGCAAAAAACCTTCAGATGAACTGGTTAAACTCTATTCGAATGAACTTCAGGTGACAAAAAAAACACCGCCGACTTTTATTTTACATGCCACTAATGACAAAACTGTCCCTTTAAAAAACAGTATTCAGCTTTACGAAGCTCTGAAGGAAAATAAAATTGAAGTTGAACTGGATACCTTCGCTTTAGGCGGTCATGGATTCGGGATGCGCAAAAAAGGTATTCCTGTCGATAACTGGCCTGAATTATTGAAAAACTGGTTGAAAAAGAATAAATTAATCTAACAAATGGTTTATCAGGAAGAATCAAACGATGCAATTGCACTGTTGCAGAAACTTATAGCTATACCTTCTTTCAGTCGTGAAGAAACAGCTGTAGCCGACTTTCTGGAACGATACATTGAATTAAAAGGCTATGTGGTTACCCGAAAGGATAATAATGTTTGGATGTTGAGTCCTGACTTTGACTCTTCAAAACCTACTTTTCTCCTTAATTCGCATATAGATACAGTAAAACCAGTATCCGGTTGGGTTCATGACCCATTTATTCCATTATTAGAAAACGGAAAATTGTTCGGACTTGGAAGCAACGATGCTGGAGCAAGTGTTGTAAGTTTGTTATATGCATTCTTTTACCTAACTCAGCATGAACAAGCTTATAATCTGATTTTTGCAACCAGCGCAGAAGAAGAAATATCCGGTAAAAACGGCATTGAAAGTCTGCTGCTGGAATTACCTAAAATCGATTTTGCTATCGTGGGTGAACCAACCCAAATGAATATGGCTGTAGCCGAAAAGGGATTGATGGTGGTGGATTGCATTGCTACCGGAATCGCAGGCCATGCTGCCCGAAATGAAGGTGACAATGCCATTTATAAAGTCATGCAGGATATAGAGTGGTTTCGTACGTTTGAATTTCCGAAGAAATCTGATTTGCTGGGACCGGTAAAAATGTCAGTAACGCAAATTTCCGCGGGAACGCAACACAATGTGATACCCGATAAATGTAGTTTTGTGGTAGATGTAAGAAGCAATGAAATGTATTCCAACGAAGAAATTCTGGAAGAAATTCGTTCGCATGTAATATGTGATGTACAGCCCCGCTCCACCCGTCTAAGTTCTACTGCCACGCCATTGAATCATCCTGTTGTGACAAGAGGCGAGGAAATGAAACTTTCATTGTTCGGCTCCCCTACTCTTTCTGATCAGGCTTTGATGCCTTTTCCTAGTCTGAAAATGGGGCCGGGTGACTCAGCACGTTCTCACACTGCAGATGAATACATTCTGACGAATGAAATTGTTGAGGCAATTGAGATTTATGTTGATTTGCTCGATAGTTTAAAATTTTAGATATTACAAGTATTACGAATTAGTTTATTAATTTCATTACTTCATCAATATCTAATTTTTTTAATATCTCAGTTGAGTCATTTTCAAGCATAGTTTCCGACAAAAGTATTTTTTGTTCCTGTAGTTTCAGTATTTTTTCTTCTATACTGTTTTGCGTAATGAATTTATAAACAAATACATTATTTTTTTGTCCAATACGGTGTGCTCTATCATAAGCCTGAGCTTCAGCAGCAGGATTCCACCATGGATCAAGCAAAAAAACATAACTTGCACGGGTCAAATTCAAACCTACCCCACCCGCTTTGAGTGAGAGCAGAAAAACCTGAGAAGCATCATCCTGTTGAAATTTTTCAACTTGTTCCTTTCGATCTTTGGTGCTGCCGTCTAGATAACAGTATTGAATTTCACGTTCGTCAAGATAATTCCTATACAACTTCAAATGTTCAACAAACGAACTAAATATAAGCACTTTATCTCCTTGTTGTACAACATCTTCCAACAATTGAGTTACAATTTCAAATTTCCCGGAATTTCCCGGATATACTGAATCAACCAATTTGGGATGATTGGCTGACTGACGTAATCTTAACAACCCTTCCAGCAATACAATTGGACTTATTTTGTTATTTTCATCTTTGCTTTCCAAAAATTTTTCACGGTAACTGTTTCGGATATCACGATAAAAACGTTGTTGCTCATCACTCATCTCACAAGGTTGAACAATGATAGTTTTTTCGGGCAAATCAGTCAGTACAGCATTTTTGTGACGACGTAGTAAAAATGGTCTTATTAACTGACGATATAAGGCATGTTTTTCGGGTTGTTTACATGAACGCATAAAATGATTTGCCGAACCTAACATATTTCGATTGAAGAAATGTACCTGCGACCATAAATCAGTTAATGAATTCTCGATAGGAGTTCCCGTTAACGTAAGATGTTGCTTAGCCGAAAGGGATAAACAAACTTGTGTAATGTCAGATTGAGGATTTTTTATCGATTGTGCTTCATCGAGAACTATATAGTTAAAGTGTTGATTTGTAAACAAATGCTTATCGCGGCGCAAAATAGCATAACTGGTTAATAATAGGTCGGTCTGACCAAAGTCTGAGGCGTTTTGAGTTCGGCTATTTCCCACATGAACGTAGATACTAATCTCAGGTGTAAATTTAGCGGCTTCTTGTTGCCAGTTGTAAACCAAACTTGTTGGGACAACAAGCAAACTTGTACCTCCATTATTTTCTTTAAGCCATTGTAATAAACAAAGTGTTTGGATGGTTTTACCCAAACCCATATCGTCAGCCAAACAACCACCAAGATTCATTTCGTTAAGCAAACGCAGCCAATTGTAGCCTTGTTGTTGATAGTGACGAAGTTCGCCTTTAAAGTTCTGAGGTAAATCATAATTGAGATCCACGTTATGCTCAATAAAACTTCTCATATTCTCCTTGATAGACCATTTTAATTTTGATGCCTGAACCATTTCGTCAAGCATCACACAGTAATGTTTCGAAACAGTTGCAATTCCATTTTCAATTTTACATAAATCAACTAAAGATTTATATTCATCGAACCACGACTGGGGTATCTGTACATATTCCCCGGTAGGCAAAAGCATTTCGTGTTTGTTTTGCTTGATATAATTTAGTACTCTCAAAAACGGAATTTCATGTTTTCCAAACCGAACGCTACCTTTCAAATCAAACCAGTCGTTTCCTTCAACCAGTTCTATTTTTATTTCCCTTTCACCCAGCATCAGAGGTTTACGGCTGTTTGACTTATTCTCATACCTAATCTCAATTCCGGTGGATTCAATTTGCTTATAATGATCGTTTATCCAGTCAAAACCTTTATTATATGGTATTTTATGAACTTTACCATCAAAATTTAAACCTATTTCTTTGAGCGATTCGATATAACGTTTTTCTAATTCCGAATCTCTTTCAACTTTCAGAATGTTGAAGGTAGTATCTTCCAACTCTAACTTTGTAGTAGCACCCGATTGTCCTGCCCAGAATTTAAAATTCTGATATTCAAAAATTAGTTCCAAAACAACATCATTGGACTGGATATCTGCTTTTTCATCTTCAAAAAGTGACAGTTGTTGTAGTGGTACAAGTTCTTTTATTCGTAAAACAGCCGATGAAAGTTCACTAATACTCTGAATCTCAAATCCATTGGGCACCACTTTATTGGTCAGTGTGAGTGGCATTATCACTTTCTGAATATATTCTTCGGCGTTAGCCTGCGAGACAGATACTTTTTCTTTATTGAAAAATGGAATCAACTTAGCACCATCAACTTCATTATCAAACTCATAAATCTTATTTTTCATCAAAACCCGTGCTCTTTTTCGTGACACCAGATTAGCTTTAAGCAAACTTAACTGTTTGTTACGGCAAGTAATTTCTAATGAATAATATATCCAATCTGCCTGGTTATCAAAACAATAGAGCAGTTCAGGCATTTCCTCCTCTACGCTTAATCTAATCCAGGTAAATGGAAATTTTCCTTGTGGCAAATAAATAGGTTTGTCGGCTAATTTCTCGAAAAATGCTTGTTGCGTGGATTCAATATAGTCTAACAAATATTCTTTAATGTATTGTATTTCTGGAATTTGTGATCCTGAAAAATACTTAATCATCAAATTTTCCCAAGTTCGGGCATTTCTGTCTTTTGTTTTTGAAACAATGGTTTCCTTTTCCAATTTAAGACATAAAGCCACCAGAACATGGTCTGTTTCATCAAATAATTCGATATAATTAGATTTGTTTTGAGAACTGACTTTGACATAGTGTGACGCAAAAACACCTTTCTCGTCTGTATCAACAACCATACATTCGGGAAATGTACCCAAATTCCCCAGAAATGAAAGTGTATATACAATCTGTTGTTTCATTGATTAAACATTAAAGCCACAGGTTTGACAAAGTTTTTCAGTTATAGTATTGTTAGCAAATCCGCTACGAATTCGTTGAGCTTTTTCTGTTTTGAGTATCTCTTCCAAGTCTTCTTCGAAAATATTTCCCAGTTTCATAACAGCATCTGCATCCAAACAGCAGGGAACTACCTGACCATCAGCAAGAATGGCAATATGGTCGCGAAGCGCATAGCAATGTTTCTGAGTTTGCATTCCAACCTGCTTTTCGTCTGGCCATTCGAAACGTGGCGCAAGTTGCAGAAAAATATGCTCCGCCAGTTTGATACCATTTCCATTGGTATTCTCAGTCAATTTCTCCTCAGAAAGATTAAATTGTTTAGCTATCCTACTCAGAAAGAAAGAATTAAATACCTGACTTGTTTCACTGGTTGAATTCCATATTCGGAAGCAAACATAAGTATTCGGAGCAGCTTTCAGTGCATAGTCGAGCGTTGAATTCAGGTAATATTCCCATTTTTCGGGAGCAATATTTTCCTCAGCATCGTGGAGTGAGATATTAATCTGACGAACAGCATGTTGGAAAAGTATTTCCTTTTTTCGTTCCAACAATCCACCGTTGGTAGTGATGTTGATATTCAGTCCGGCAGTTTCAGCAATAGTCAGAATTTCATCCAGTTGCGGATGTAAAAGCGGTTCACCCAGTACGTGGAGGTAAATATAATTGGTGAATGGACGAATTTTTTCAACCACCAACCGAAACTCATCAGGCGACATAAATTTAGTTGCCCGTGCCGTTTTAAAACAAAAGCTGCAATCGAAATTGCAGCTATTTGTTATTTCTATATATATTTTCTTGAGTCTCAATTGCTTGGATTTCTTAGTTATAAGATGACTTTGAGTCATCTTATAACTATTTGCTAATTTATTGGATTCCTGAAATCAATAATATTATGAATTGAAAGAATTCCAACAACCTGTTCTGCATCATCAATCACTGACAAGGTGGTTATTTTATTTAAATCCATCATTTCAAGTGCCTCAGTCAGTAGTTCATCCTGATTAATTCGTTTGAAACCCTGAGTCATAAAATCAACAGCTTTCAGGTTTTTCAGTTTATCAAATTTCTGAATAGCCCGACGAATATCACCGTCAGTAATAATTCCTATAGCTTGATTTTGAGCATTATAAACCATTGTCATTCCCAGACGCTTATTGCTAACCTCGTAAATCACATCTTTGAAAACAGTCGTTTCATACACTTTCGGAACATCTGTAAACATTTCGTCCTTAACACACGAAATCAACCTACGACCTAACGCACCACCCGGATGATAAAGTGCATAATTTTCAGCTTTAAATCCCCGGCGCTCCATCAGGCAAATAGTCAGTGCATCACCCATAACTAAAGTAGCCGTGGTAGAGGTTGTTGGAGCTAAATCCAACGGACAAGCTTCTTTTGAAACTCCAACATTCAAAACCAATTCAACTTCTTTTGCCAACACAGAATGTGGATTTCCGGTCATGGCAATCAGCTGACAGCCGATTTTTTTCAATGGTGCAACTACATTCAAAATTTCGGAAGAACTTCCGCTGTTGGAAATCAGCAAAACTATATCGTTTTTGCTTACCATTCCTAAATCACCATGCATTGCTTCTGCAGCATTTACAAAGATTGATGGCGTACCAGTTGAAGCCAGTGAAGAAGATATTTTATGACCGATTATGCCTGTTTTTCCAACGCCCATAATTACAAGTTTGCCTTTGCTGGCATATATCATCTCAACAACATCATTGATTTCCGGTCCAATTTTATCAGCTAACTTTTGGAGTTCGCCAATTTGCTGTTGGAATATTTCTTTACTGCGTTCAATAAAATTCATTTTCTATTGCTTGCTTATAATCATTTCTACAAATTCACGTACACAACCTTCGCCACCTTTTTTCTTCATCTGAATAATTCCGGGAATATTTTTGACTGCATCCAGCGCATCAGTCGGACAAGCAGCCAAACCAACCGAAGAAAGCAATTCAAAGCAATTCACATCATCTCCAATATAAGCCACTTCGGCTATTGTAATTCCTTCTTTTTCACAGATTTCCATTACTGAAGCCAGTTTTCCTCCTTCCCGTTTACCCTGATACAGGTAATCAAGTTTCAGTTTATTAAATCGACGTTCCACCATGTTGGTGTTTTCTGATGTAATAATGCCGGTTTTAATTCCTTTTTCGCGAATCAGTTGCAAACCCATACCATCGTGAGTGTTGAATTTTTTCAGTTCGTCACCTGCTTCGGAATAATACATTCCGGCATCGGTCAACACACCATCCACATCAGTGAGAAACAGTTTGATTTTAGTCAGTAGTTGGTAGTCAGTAGTTGGTAGTCTTGTGCTTACTGCATGCTGCTTACTGCTAACTTCTAACTGTTTGGTTATATTATCAATCGCAATTGCTTGTTCCAGAATTTCCCGGATTTTCGACAAATAAATCTGGTTTGGTCCATCGCTGAAAGCATGATCAGGGTCAGGATGTACTTCCGCGAAAATGGCATCAACACCTACAGCTAAAGCAGCCCGCATCAGATATGGAACCATTTCGCGGTTACCGCCCGTTGAAGTGCCCTGACCACCTGGTTTCTGAACAGCATGTGTGGCATCGAAAACCACCGGATAACCATAACTGCGCATTTCAACCAATCCTGTCATATCCACAATCAGGTTATTGTAGCCAAAGCTTGAACCACGCTCGCATAGTAAAATATTTTCGTTTCCTGAATCACGTAACTTGTCAATCACGTTTTTCATATCCCACGGTGCCATAAATTGTCCTTTTTTTACATTGACAATCTTGCCGGTTTTTGCGGCTGCTATGAGTAAATCGGTTTGACGTGAAAGAAAAGCAGGAATTTGCAGCATATCAGCCACTTCTGCTACCGGAGCGCATTGCCAAGTTTCGTGAACATCAGTTACAATCGGTAAATCAAGCTCAGTTTTGACACGTTGAAGTATTTCTAACCCGCGCTTCATACCAAGACCACGTGGAGCTTTTACAGATGAACGGTTGGCTTTATCGAAAGAAGATTTGAAAATTAGGTGAATATCTAAATCCTGACAGATTTTTTTGAGTTCGGCCGCTACTTCCATTGTCATTTCTTCCGATTCAATGGCACAGGGACCAGCAATTAAAACGAAACGGTTGTTGCCACCAATGTCAAAGCGGTTAAGAACATTGATTTTACGGGAACAAAAGCCCCCTAAATCCCCCTTAGGGGACTTAAATACTTGATTTGAAGTATCTGAATTATTCATTTGGATTGTAAATAATACAAAGCGAACATAACGTTGTTAAAACTTATTTCTTAATGTCCCCTAAGGGGGATTTAGGAGGCTTTTAATTAGTGTATACCCTTACCCAGTCAACATCGATATGTCCTGTTCCGGCATGTTTCTTTTCTGGAATAAATGAATTGAATCCCAGATACATATCCTGAATCGGAATATTGCTGGCAGTGCGGTAAACTTCAAGGTCATTTACCATCCAGATTAGTTCCTTTTTAGTCCAGATAAGTGAATAGATATAATACTCATGCGGATTAAGGCCGGTAATTTTTATTCCATCGAATATGTTTTTATTTGCATTTCCTACATTAATTTTCTTTCCATCGTAATGGAAAATCTTTACATTCGGTAGTTTGTCATCTGCCCCAAGCCAGAAAGCATGATTTATATGTCCTGTACATCGTATTTTAGCACGAAAAACACCGTATTTCTGACGAAACTTTTCTGCAGTTTGTAGTACGTCAGATGTATAATGAAATTCCTTTTGAATAAAGCCTTTCTCAGAATGCCATGCACGGGTTGTTACTTTTTCGTGTTTGGTTTCAAGGCGCAAAACGCCATTCACTACATCTACATTTTTTCCTGAATTATTTGCCTGTTTCTCATTTGCAAAAGAATGATCTTCAATAAGATTGCTACTTTTGTAGTGAAATCCGAAATTCCAGTGCGACTTATCCAGTGTATTCCATTCGAACTCGTCCTGAAAAGTGAGTTTCAGTTTGCGGTAATTATCAAAACGTTCTGTTTTTTCATTGATATAGAAATCAATATCCGGATTTTTGAGTAATTCGTAGAAACGTTCCTGCTTCTGAAATTCAGGAGTTGTGTGCCAGCGTTTTTCGTTTTCCCAGAATTTATTTGATTTCTGAAATTCAGGTGAGGAAACTTTGGCTTTAAGTTCTTCGTATTCTTTGATAATGAATGAATTATGAAAACGAACGTATGTTTTATACGTTTTTGATTTTTCGTAGTCCTTCATTCTTTTAAATAATTCTGAAGTCTTTACTTTCTTTTTGTCACCAAGTTGTTCGTATTCAGGAGATTCTTTGAAATTTTGATATTCAACCAATTCCTCAGAGTCTAAAACCTTATAATAAAGCTGAATGGCAGGAGAGTGATGAAGTTTATTATATCTTTTAGTAACCTCATATTCTTCTGTATCATTATATTTCCGGTTCTGAAGAGTTTTCTTTTTTTCCTGAAATTCGGCAGATTTCACCACATGAAAAAGCTTATTATACTCAGCCAATTCTACTGAATTTTCAATTTCTGCATACCTGTGCATAGCCTGAACCAAATCAGTTTCATATTTTTCAAGTTTTGTGGTTGGAGTTATTCCACCAAAGAGTTTTTTCCAAAAAAGATTCATTATAATTCACAATTTATAATTCATAATTCATAAATGAAACTCATTCATGAATTTTTGAATTGAGTTATCAACTCCATACATTCATTAATATCCTGAACAATAATAGGTTTGTAATTCTCTACAGGGATAAACAGTTCATTTCGCATTAACTCTATCTGCCCCAGAAATTGATTGTAAAAACCGTCCTGATTGACAAGTATTAAAGGCTTTTTATGTTCTCCAACAACAGCCGAAGTTACAATGTCCATCATTTCGTCCAGTGTACCATAACTTCCGGGCAATACCACAAAAATATCGGAAAGTTCTTTCATGGTTGCTTTACGTTCACTCATGGTTTCTACTGAAATCAGTTGTGTTGGCAATGCGCTTTGCCGATTCATACGAATAACAGCCTGTGGAATTACCCCGATAATTGTTCCTTCTTTGCTGGTTGCACCTTCCGAAACCGAATCCATTAAACCACCTGTTGCACCGCCATAAACCAGTGTGTCATCACTCTCGGCAATTAGTTGTCCCAACTGAAATCCAACTTGCTTGTATTTGTCGGCAATGTGATTACTGGAGGAACAGAAAACTGCTATATTCATTTTTTTTAGTTTATAGTTGGCAGTTTATAGTTGATAGTTGACAATCTATTAACTATAAACTATCAACTATGAACTGGATTATGCGTCTATCTTCGCGTATGTTGCATTTTGTTCGATAAACTGACGACGTGGAGCCACATCATCTCCCATCAACATGGAGAAAACGTGATCGGCCTCAGCAGCATTTTCAATATTTACCTGACGCAAGGTACGGTTTTCAGGATTCATGGTAGTGTCCCACAACTGAATTTCGTTCATCTCACCCAAACCTTTATAACGCTGTGTGTGAATTCCACCTTCAGCACCGCCACCATATTTTTCAATAAATGCCTGACGTTGTAGCTCAGTCCAGCAATATTCTTCATTTTTACCTTTTTTACACAAATAAAGTGGTGGAGTGGCGATATACAGATAGCCGTTCTCAATCAACTCTTTCATGTGACGGAAGAAGAAGGTCATAATCAGCGTAGCAATGTGACTTCCATCGACGTCAGCATCGGTCATGATAATGATTTTGTGATAGCGCAATTTTTTTATGTTCAGTGCCTTGCTGTCATCTTCAGTACCAATAGTAACGCCCAAAGCTGTATATATATTGCGTATCTCTTCACTTTCCAATACTTTATGTTGCATTGCTTTTTCTACATTCAGAATTTTACCACGTAATGGCAAAATAGCTTGAAACTGACGGCTACGGCCTTGTTTGGCTGTTCCACCAGCCGAATCCCCTTCGACAAGGAATAGTTCACATTTTTCGGGATCTTTATCAGCACAGTCGGCCAGTTTGCCGGGCAATCCACCACCCGAAAGAGGTGATTTACGCTGAACCATTTCACGGGCTTTGCGGGCAGCATGACGAGCCGTGGCTGCCAAAATTACTTTCTCAACAATGATGCGGGCAGCTTTCGGATTTTCTTCCAGATAATTACCCAAAGCTTCACCTACAGCCATATCCACTGAACCCATTACCTCATTATTACCTAATTTAGTTTTGGTCTGTCCTTCAAATTGTGGCTCCTGAACTTTAATTGAAATAACGGCTGTCAATCCTTCACGGAAATCATCACCACTAATTTCGATTTTCAGTTTTTCAAGCATTTTGCTGTCTTCGGCATATTTTTTCAACGTACGGGTCAATCCTCGACGGAAACCAGCCAAGTGAGTTCCACCTTCTATTGTATTGATATTGTTTACATAAGAGTGGATATTTTCATTGTACGACGTATTATAAGTCATCGCAATTTCCACAGGAGTTCCATTCTTCTCTGTATTGATATGTATCACATTGTCAATCAGCTTTTCACGAGCTTCGTCAATGTATTCCACAAATTCTTTCAAACCTTCTTTCGAATGAAAAGTTTCTGTTCGGAAAGAACCATCCTCTTCTAAATGACGTCTGTCGGTCAATGTCAGTGTGATTCCGGCATTCAAATATGACAGTTCTCTTAAACGACCGGCAAGAATATCATACTTATAAACCGATTCAATGAAAATCGTGTTATCAGGTAAAAATATTGTTTTAGTTCCATTTGTTGTTGAAGTTCCAATTTCCTGAACCGGAGATTTGGGCACACCGCATGAATATTCCTGCATGTATAATTTCCCATTTCTGGAAACTTCTACACGCAAGTCGGTAGAAAGTGCATTTACGCACGAAACACCAACACCGTGTAAACCTCCTGAAACTTTATAACTGTCTTTATCAAATTTTCCCCCGGCATGGAGCACAGTCATAACGACTTCAAGAGCTGATTTGCCTTCTTTTTCGTGCATGTCAACAGGAATACCACGACCATTGTCAACAACAGTAATGGAATTGTTTTCATTTATTGTTACATGAATCGTGTCGCAATGACCTGCCATTGCTTCATCGATAGAATTGTCGACAACTTCGTAAACCAAATGGTGCAATCCCTTTACACCGATATCACCGATATACATCGCAGGGCGTTTACGCACTGCTTCCAAACCTTCCAGCACCTGAATGCTGCTTGCGCCATAATTAGCACTTGCAGTGTTTCTAGCTTTTTCTTCTTCGCTCATTTTTATTTTATGTTATTTAATTTCAATTAATTAAAGACAGAATATCGTTTAATTTCAAATCAAGCTGTTCTTTCCAAAAAAACAGACAAATATACAATAAATATTTGGAATTAGCACTATTGGAATGATAGAAATTTGGAATGAAAAATTTAAGTTGAGTTAGAATGAAAATGGTTCAGCTTACCAACTCGACGAATAGTTTTTCGACCTCCATTTCTAGGTTATCAGAATAGCCGGGATGGGGTCGTGAAGTCTGAATACACGAACTACGAACAGCTGTAAGCCAGCGGAAACGCTCCGGAATATCCAACGCAGCAATTGCACCACCAGCTTTATCTCCATTGCAAATTTTCTCAAAAGTCCGTAAGGTTTCTTCCAGTAATTCCATATCCAGTTCAGTTGAAAAAGCACTCAAACGTTGCACATCAAGATGATATTTCATGCAGATAAACTTTGCACGCTTCGAGAACAAAATGATGCCCACATTGATAAATTCTTCGCGCTCAACCTTAGGCAAAACACGAATAACGGCATATTCAAACAGCTGTTTTCCTTGCATTGAGTGCTTCGTTTAAAAAGTTATCGGAATGTTCCAATCTGCGGATAAGAAACTGATAATAAACTTCGCGAACATCGTCAGCCGACAATCCTTCTTCGGCATGAGCAGCCCATTCATTGGGAATAAGATTTACCAATTCACGCATTATATCGTTCGTAATTATCTGTTTAAACGCTGCATTTACCTTCTCCAACTGGTCGGCAAAAGGCAGTAATACATGGTCTTTTATCAACGGAAACGGACTCAATGCCTGTTTCTCCCAATTGGTCCAGGTGTGATGAAAATACAATGTGGCTCCGTGGTCGATAAGCCAAAGATCCTTGTGCCACATCAGCATATTCGTATTTCGCACTGTGCGGTCAACATTGGTCAGGAAAGCATCCATCCACACAATTTGCGAAGCCAGCAAACCATCCACTTTGGTGGTAATCGGATCGTAAGTCAACGCGCCCGACAAAAAATGCATACCAAGATTCAGTCCACGACTTCCCTGCAACAAATCCTGAATTTCCTCATCGCCTTCGGTCTGACCAAAAGCCTCATCCAGCATCACAAAAACCAATTCCGGCACACGCAATCCTAACAGTTTTGCCACCGCACCTCCAATCAACTCAGAAATCAACGCTTTAGCTCCATGACCTGCACCCCGAAACTTGACAACATATTTAAAGTCGTCGTCAGCCTCTGCCAATGCCGGCAGCGAACCTCCTTCGCGCAAAGGAGTGATATAGCGGGTAACATTTACGGTGCGAAGAGTCATAGCATATTTCATTTTCTAAACAAAACTCTAAACGCCTCTTCCACCTTCTTTACCCGCACCAGATCTATATTCAGCTTCGTCAGGTTTATGCTTTTCAGATTAATATCGGGGATAATCATTTTTTTGAAACCAAGTTTTTCAGCTTCCAGAATGCGTTGTTCGATGCGGTTGATAGGGCGGATTTCACCGGAAAGACCTACTTCACCTGCCATGCAAACCTGTTTTTCGATGCCAATATCCACATTTGACGACAGAATAGCCGAAATAACTGCCAAATCGATTGCCGGATCGTTTACTTTAATTCCACCCGCGATATTGAGGAAAACATCTTTCTGAGCGATTTTAAATCCGGCACGTTTTTCCAATACCGCCAGTAGCATGTTCAGTCGGCGCAAATCAAAGCCTGTACTGGAACGCTGCGGAGTGCCATAAGCTGCCGAACTGACCAATGCCTGCACTTCTATTAGAAACGGACGAATGCCTTCGATAGCAGAAGCGATTGCCACACCGCTTAATCCTTCGTGATTTTGTGAGAGAAGCAGTTCGGAAGGGTTGCTCACTTCACGTAACCCATTCTGCTGCATTTCGAAAATACCAAGTTCTGACGTACTACCGAAACGGTTTTTAATCGGCCGCAAAATACGGTACATATAATGTTGGTCGCCCTCAAATTGCAAAACGGTATCCACAATATGTTCCAGCACTTTTGGTCCTGCAATGCTCCCTTCCTTATTGATATGACCGATTAAAAGCACCGGTATGGAAGTGGTTTTACAGAATTTCAAGAGGTTAGCGGTACATTCACGCACTTGCGACACCGAACCAGGCGAAGATTCAATCAATTCGGTTGAAACCGTCTGAATAGAATCGACAATCACCACATCGGGCTGGATGTTTTGAATATGAACGAAAATTTGTTCCAGTGAAGTTTCGCTAACAATATAACAATCAGGATTATCAAACTTTAATCTTTCGGCGCGTAATTTCAACTGTTTTACACTTTCTTCACCTGAGACATAAAGTGTGCGTTTACCTTTCAGGTTAAGCACCACCTGCAAAACAAGCGTTGACTTACCAATACCTGGTTCACCTCCAATCAGCACCAATGAACCGGGAACTAATCCACCGCCCAACACACGATTCAACTCATTACAACTGGTGTCAATGCGCGTTTCTTCATCCGTTTCCACATCCGAAATCAGTATCGGTTTTTGCTTTGTGATTTCGACACCGGCCATTTGAAATTTAGGAGCACTGTCTTTGCTGATAATTTCTTCTACATACGAATTCCACTCACCACACGATGGACATTTTCCTATCCATTTTGGTGAATCGACACCACAATTTTGACAGACGTAAACGGATTTAGTTTTTGCCATAAAGTTCTCAGAAAATCAACAATGAAATTTAGATAATTGCAACTATGCAAATATAGCTATTTTGAACGAAACGGCAAATATCAGGGAAGTAGGAAGGCAAATTAAAATTACATTTCGGGATTAGATAAAATTTACTACTTTTGCATCTCCAAAATGGCTCCGTAGCTCAGCTGTATAGAGCGTCAGATTCCGGTTCTGAAGGTCATGGGTTAGAATCCCATCGGGGTCACATGATAAAAACAAGTAAAAATAGCGATTGTAAGGTACTTACAGTCGCTTTTTTTGTTTTCAAAAAAAACACGAAAAACACAGTTTGGTATGATAAATTTCAAGTTTAGTTTACAAATAGTTTACAAATTTCGTCAAAACACCCTGTAGGGGCATTTTAAATATCTTAAAAATAATTCAAAAATATCTTAAAATTAAGAGTATGATCAACTTCGAACCATGTATCCGAAATTTCAAAAGTAATGGATATGCCAAGGTGTATATTC
>CAIKVR010000059.1 GCA_903830915.1 uncultured Bacteroidales bacterium | reverse complement strand
TGAACCGGGTTCGGATAGAAAAATGGTTCGGTTGATAATACATTTTCAACTCCTGTTCCTGAACAAGCACTCCCAACAACATAAGGGAAAGTTTTAGTAACCGACATACCACCAGCAAATGCAAATTTACAAGCAAGCTGAAGAGTTGATCCAACAGTTTTTCCAGTCAACTTAATGGTAAATTTCTTACCACCTGCATTGGTCATTAAAGTTTCTGCAAATCCGGAAGTATAGTTCCAGAGATATGCAACAACACCGGTTTGATTATCTAACAATTCAAAAGTAGCTGTAACATCTGTACCTGATGTAACAAATCCGTATTTATATCCCACCGAGAATGTTCCCTGAGCAGCTGAAGATGCTGTTCCGGCACAATCGGTATTGGTATTTACAGAAGTTGTAGCAGATAATACAATCGGATTATTCGCAGCTTTATTTCCTGCTAAATCGCTGGCAGTGATACTGAACGAATAATTAGTTGCAGGAGTTAAAGCATTTATAATGAACGATTTTTGAACACCAGAAGTGGTTGAAGTACTGGCATTACTTGAGCCATAAGCTACATTGTAAACAACCGTTCCTGAGTCATCTGTGGCATTGAGTAGTAATTCAACAGATGAACTTGTAATTGCTCCTAATGTAGCTGTAAAACCGGTTGGTGCTTGTGTATCATTTGCACCACTACCACAGTTAGTTCCAACCACATAAGTCATATATTTAGTAACAGACATTCCGCCCGAATAAGCAAATTTACAAGCATAACTGATGGTTGTGCCAACGGCTTGTCCAGATACTGTTGCGTTGAAAATTTTCCCTGAAGTGTTCGTCATTAGCGTTTCACCAAAAGGAGTTTCCTTCCACAAATAAGCTATCACACCTGCTTTATCATCCAACATTTCGAAAGTAATGGTCACATCGGTACCAACTGTTTCATAAGTACATTTATAACCAATTGAGAATGCTCCCTGAGAGGCTACAGTTGAGGTTTCTGTACAGATCATAACTGGCGAAATAGTAACATTCACATCCTGCGATGTGCTTACAGCTCCTCCATTATCGGTGGCTTTGGCAGTAACTACATATTTTCCAGGAACTGGATTCCAAGTTGCTGAGTATGGAGCAGTGGTGGAACTAGAAATCAGGGTGGTTCCAACATAGAAATCAACCTTCGTTACTGTTCCGTCAAAATCACTCGCATTAACCGATATGGTTACCGGTTTTCCTTCGGTATAAGTAGAATTATTAGCCGGACTAATAACCGAAACTGTTGGTGCAACATTTGTTGTACTCGTAACCATTACCAATACTTCATCTGACGAAACACGTAAATCGGTATTTTTTACGGTCAATCTGAAATTGTACATTCCTTCTGCAAGTCCCGAAATAGCTGGACTGACAACTGTAGAATCAGAAATTACAGCTACAGTTGGACCATAAATTTGTTTCCAACGATAATTCAGTGCCTTTGAACCTGATTCTGTACTTGCCGAACCATCCAAACTTGTTGAAGTTGCCGGTAATAC
>CAIKVR010000058.1 GCA_903830915.1 uncultured Bacteroidales bacterium | reverse complement strand
TTTTATTGATTATCAGGTATTTGTTTTATTTTATAACGAACTATTGTTATTAAAACAATACTATTATGAAAAAACTTATTTTTACTTTTTTGCTATTAATGAGTGTATGCTCAATGTTTGCCACAGATTTTACAGTAGATGGAATTAATTATTCCACGCTGACATCTTCAACCGTACAGGTTTCAAAAGGCACTTACAGTGGAAGTATTACGATTCCTACCAGTGTTACCTACAACTATGTAAGCTATTCGGTAACTTCGATAGGAGATTATGCTTTTCAAAATTGCATAGATTTAACGGGCATTATTATTCCCTCTTCTGTTACTTCCATTGGAGATAGTGCATTTGACGGTTGTACTAGTTTAACTGGCATTTCTATTCCTTCCTCGATTACTTCCATTGGAAATCAAGCATTTAATGATACAGCATGGTATACTAATCAACCAAATGGTTTAGTTTATATTGGAAAGGTAATTTATACATATAAAGGTACTATGCCTTCGAATACTTCAATAATTTTAAAAAATGACACAAAAGGCATAGCATATGGTGCTTTTTCTCGTTGCAGTAATTTGACAGATATTAGTATACCAGCATCGGTTACAACGATAAGCAAATCAGCTTTTAATTGGTGTGATGGACTGAAAACCATAATAATACCATCAACCATAACAACGATAGATGATTATGCTTTTAACTGCTGTAAGAATCTAACTAGTATCTCAATCCCTACGTCTGTAACAACTATTGGGAGTTGTGCCTTTCGAGTTTGCTGTAGCTTGACAAGTATTGACGTAGAAAAAAATAATTCAAATTATACTAGCATTGATGGTATTTTATACAATAAGCAACAAACAACTTTGGTAGCATACCCGGGGGCAAAGTCTGGCAGTATCACAATTCCCTCATCGGTTAAAACAATAGAAAATAATGCTTTTTTCTATTGTAATGGTTTGACAAGTATCACACTTCCTTCTTCTGTAAATACAATAGGTGATTATGCATTTTCGGAATGCAGTAGTCTTTCAAGCATAATGATTCCTTTATCGGTTACATCAATAGGAATTTACGCTTTTTCTTATTGTAGTGCATTGTCAAGTATTTATGAATTTTCTCAAACTCCCTTGGAAATTAAATCTTCTGTTTTCTATTATGTGAATCCAAACTGCATACTTAACGTTCCAACTGGATCAAAAAGTAAATATAAATCAGCATATTATTGGAATAACTTTATTCAAATTGATGAATTTAATCCAACGAAAGTTTTTTATTTGAATGGAATAAATTATTCAATTACCTCTGATACTAACTTAGCCGTTAGAAGTGGTGGAAATTACACTGGAAACATAGTAATTCCTTCCAATGTTAACTATTCAGGTACTACCTATTCTGTCACTTCAATTTTTGCAAATTCATTTCAAAGTTGTGCATTAACAAATGTCACTATTCCTTCATCAGTAATATCAATAGGGGATTCTGCTTTTTATAATTGTAAGACTCTGACAGATATTATAATACCTTCTTCAGTAAAATCAATAGGATATATGACTTTTGAATTTTGCAAAAGTTTGATTAATATCACAATTCCTTCATCGGTAACATCAATAGGCGATTACGCTTTTTCATATTGTAGTAGTTTGACAAACATCGCTATACCTTCATCTATAACAACAATTGGGAATAATGTATTTAAAAACTGTACTAGTTTGACAAATATTTCAATTCCATCTTCTGTAATATCTATTGGGACTTATGCTTTTACAGGTTGTAGTAGTTTACAAAATTTCTCAATACCAACATCGATAACAACTATTAATGAAGGTACTTTTTATAATTGCAGTGGTTTGACGAGTATTTCTATATCATCCTCGGTAATAACTATTGGAGATTTTGCTTTTTACGGTTGTACGGGCTTAACGAGCATTAATATTCCTTCAACTGTAACCTCAATAGGTTGGTATGCTTTTTACGTTTGTTCGGGCTTAACGAGCATTATTATTCCTTCTTCGGTTCCTTCTATTGGTTATTCTGCTTTTGGCTTATGTACAGGTTTAACTAGCATTACAATTCCTTCATCTGTTATTTCAATAGAAGATGGCGCTTTTGGGGGTTGTACTGGCTTAACGAGCATTTATACTTATGCACCTATACCAGTAAGTTTAAACAATTATTCTGTATTCTATAATGTAAATAAATCCACTTGCGCCTTGTATGTTCCCAAAGGTTCGCTTAGTGCTTATAAAGCTGCTGATTATTGGAATGAATTTATCAATATAGTGGAGTTTGATGCTTCAGCAGTAACTAATCCTGTAAATACCACCACAAAAATTACTTTTAACTCAGCCACCGGAGCGATACAAATACTGGGCACAGATGCACCCGTGCAGGTGTCGGTGTATAATATGAATGGGGTGTTGGTAAAAAGCGGGGTGGTTTCGAGCGGAGAGTCGCTGCCGGTGCGGTCATTGCCACGGGGAATTTATGTGGTAAAAGGGGTGGTAAATAAAGAGGTGGTGAGTGAGAAGGTGGTGATATAAAAAAACTCCAGAATTATTAAATTGAGGGTTTCGCTCCAAGCGAAGCCCTCAATAAAAGCAGGATGTGCGTTTAGGACGTGTGCATCGGAGCGTTCGCCGTTCTTTCGCATTATTTCCGTACCTTTGCAACCCAAACCATGATTTGAACCTATGCATACCGAACTTCAACTTGTTCTCACTCCCGAATTTGCCGAAAAACAAGATTTACTGACTAAACAAGTGGCCGATAAGCTGGTCATTTCTCCTCAACGAATCACACGTTTACGAACCATTCGGAAATCAATCGATGCCCGTTCGTTTCAACCGAAGGTGAATATAACCGTTGATGTCTATTGGGATGAAGTAGCACCTGAAGCTCCCAAAGAGGAGTTTGATTATAAGTTTGTTGGAACAAAAGAACCTGTTTTGATAATCGGTGCCGGTCCGGCAGGATTGTTTGCCGCGCTGAAACTGATTGAATCGGGATTAAAACCCATCATTCTGGAACGTGGAAAAAATGCCCACGACCGTAAAGTGGATATTGCCCAACTGCATAGGAATAAAGGTATTAATATCGATTCCAATTATTGCTTTGGTGAAGGTGGTGCAGGAACTTTTTCGGATGGAAAACTGTATACCCGTTCCAAAAAGAAAGGAAATACCGACCGCATTCTGCAAGTTTTCCATTATCACGGTGCTGCCGAAGATATTCTGTATGAAGCTCATCCGCATATTGGTTCTGATAAATTACCTGTGGTGATTGAAAATATCAGTAAAACAATCACTTCGCATGGTGGAGAAATTCATTTTGAACAAAAGCTTTCCGAAATTCTGATTGAAAATAATCAGGTAGTGGGTTGCAAAACCGCTGATGGCAGTATTTTCAAAGCCAGCGCATTGATTCTGGCAACTGGTCATTCGGCTCACGATATTTATGAAATGCTGCATAATCAGGGAATTGCCCTCGAAGCCAAAGGTTTTGCTATGGGTGTTCGGGTTGAGCATCCGCAGTCACTTATTGACAGTATTCAATACCATTGTAAAGAACGGGGACCGTATCTTCCGGCTGCCAGTTATAATCTGGTGGATCAGGTGAATGAACGTGGTGTTTACTCATTCTGTATGTGTCCGGGTGGTCATATTGTGCCTGCCGGAAGTGGTTTGAACGAAATTGTGGTGAACGGTATGTCTGCTTCGCAACGGAATTCACCTTTTGCCAATTCAGGCATTGTGGTTGAAATTCGCCCTGAAGATATTCCGGCTGAATTTCAGGAATATGGTGCGTTAGCCGGACTGAAGTTTCAGCAATATGTAGAAAATCTGGCGTATAAAAATAACGGTGGACTTGGTCAGGTTGCTCCGGCACAACGCTTAGGCGATTTTGTAAAAGGCAGACTTTCGGCAGATTTGCCGGAATGCTCGTATTTGCCCGGACTAATTTCTTCACCTATGCATTTCTGGTTACCAGAAAATATATCCAGTCGTTTGCGCGAGGGTTTTAAAAAGTTCGATCGCAAAATGCATGGATATCTGACCAACAATGCTGTGGTAGTGGGAGTGGAGACTCGCTCTTCTTCTGCTGTTCGCATTCCACGTGATAGTGAAACTGGTCAACATCCGGATATTAAAGGACTTTTTCCTGCCGGTGAAGGTTCAGGCTATTCCGGCGGTATTACTTCCTCGGCTGTTGATGGCGAAAATGCGGCAATCGCAGTGCTGAGATTACTAAAATAAAAACCACGAAGTGGTTTAATTTGAATAACCTCCAGTGGAACTGGGGGTAATAGCAATCGTAGAGAAAACAACCTTGTAGTGGGTTGAACAATATAAAGTTGAACCCACTCCGGGGTTCTATTCTTTATTTTACTCAATTCCCCCAGTTTCACTGGGGGTTATTCACAGTTAAGTCCTTCGGACTTTTAAAAGATATTTAAATGAGAAATAAACCCAAACCAATTCCCGCTCCCAAAGAAACAAAACTGAAAGTCACTGAACCAACAGAACTGATGACTTTTTTGCTTGCCAAAATGGGCGGTATGAGTCGTAATTCTATCAAATCCTTGCTGGCACACCGTCAGATCATGGTGAATAATAAAGTGACTACGCAATTTAATCAGGCATTACTACCTAATGAAATTGTTGCAGTAACCAGTGGACGTGGAAATGTCGAATTATCACATCCAAAGTTGAAAATTATTTTTGAAGATCAGTATCTCATAATAGTTGAAAAGAAAGAAGGATTACTTACTGTGAGCACTGGAAATTCGGACGAAACAACCGCTTTCTCTATTCTCAAAACACATGTAAAGAAAAGCTCACCGGCTAATCGCATTTATGTGGTTCATCGTCTCGACCGTGAAACTTCGGGTGTGATTATGTTTGCCAAAACGAAAGAAGTCCAGATGATTCTGCAGGAAAACTGGCATCGGATTATTACACGACGTATTTATGTGGCTTTGGTAGAAGGAAAAATGGAAAAGGAAAAAGATACGATTATAACCTGGCTTACTGAAAATGAAAAGTCATTGAAAATACATTCGAGTGATATCGATAATGGTGGTCAACAAGCCATTACGCATTACCGCTGTGTGAAATCGAACGATAACTATTCCTTGCTCGAAATAGAACTGGAAACCGGTCGAAAAAACCAGATTCGGGTTCACATGCAAGGCATAAATCATCCGATTGTGGGTGATAAAAAATATGGTGCAGGAATAAGTCCGATTGGCAGATTAGGTCTTCATGCCCGTTTGTTAGCTTTTTATCACCCCATCTCAACCGAAGTTGTAAGTTTTGAAACATCTGTTCCACGAAATTTCCTGAATATCTTTCATTCTAAATAAATTATTATCCACACAATTAATCGACTTTTTGATAGATTTAGTTGATTAGCAATATAGATGTAAAATAAACACTGGAAGTAAGTAAAGAAAAAAGGTCTTTTTGTGAATATTACATCGTCAATTTAAAAATTCATGCAAAACATAAAAAACACATTAGAACTAAATAAGATTCACAATAATTCGTGTATCGATGGAATGAAGAAATTGCCTGATGAATGTATAGACTTAATTTTTACAGACCCACCATATTATCAATATAGAGCTAAGAACCTTAAAAGTTTGAAGAACCACAAAGATGTTGTTACTGAATTTGAATTTGATTTGTTTGATTCGGAAGAACAGTACTTAGACTTTATGAATGAAACACTTAAGGAACTTTATCGAATTTCAAAACCCGGTGCAAGCGGTTATATATTCTGCGGAGATGATTTTGTTTCATATTTAAACAAAATGGTTTCGAATGCTGGATTTCAATTCCGAAAAGTTATTCATTGGCATAAAACAAATCCTTTCCCGGCAATTTATACTCGCAAGATGTATGCAAATAGCATGGAACTCATTGTACATTTTTCAAAAGGGACACCCAAAACATGGAATCATAAACCTGTAAATGAGATGCATAATTTCATTCAAACTCCTATTTGTATGGGAAAAGAAAGAACTGAGCATAAAACTCAAAAACCCTTGAAAGTATGTATTCCATTTATTGAAATAAGCAGCAATGAAAAAGATATTATTATTGATCCGTTTATGGGCTCGGGTTCTACAGCAATTGCTGCCATCACTGGTAACAGAAATTTTATTGGTTATGAAATAAGTAAAAAATACTATGAAATAGCAACTAAAAGGATAAATGATTTTTATTTAAATGGAAAGACTTCATAATCAATACTTAATTTGGTAAGTAAGTCAAAACCTAAACATACATTCATAGTAATATAGGTCGGATTATATGCAGCAACTAAAGTGATATTTTCTTTTTCACCACGAATAGTTATGTTTTTTGTGGATTTAATTTTGTTACAGCTTTTTAGCTCGTCAAAGAATTGATCTGTAACGGCTGGTTTTAGCTCATTTTTGTAAAATTCAACCAGCTGTTTTTTATTTATCCATACGACCTTACCCGGAACAAAATAAGCTAAATATTCGGCTTCTGAATAATCCATCCAACCTCTGATTTTTTTATGATATACACTGTAAAATTCAATTATAATATCATTGAAATTGACTCTTCTGTCTTTTTCTGAAACCGATATACGTTTTCCTCCTTTAGTAATGTATAGGTCTATATCTTTTCTTTGCAATTGTTTTTCTTCCTCGTTGAAAAATTCAATTCGCTCTATTTTTGTTGCTCCCAATTTATCAAAATAAAACCTATTGTTGGTTGTAAATTTTGATTGCTCATACTTCAAGCTTTTTTCAAATTCATGTATTACCATAGTTTTTGAAATGTGGTATTATTTCCAGAGTGGTATGAGAAGGACATGCAAGTCATCACAATGAATATGTGAAAAAATGCTGTAAATCAATTATATAAATCATTTTTGAATTTTTCATATCAAAAACAGGAAAAACAATAACAGTCGATTGCAAATTTGCAACCGACTGTCTTAAATTATAAATTATAAAATGTTTTAATATTCATCCCAGCTCTTAATCTTAATATCTTCCATACTCTTGCTGCAGAATGCGGTGATAAAAGCTGAAGCAAGTCGGGCATTCGTAAGTAGTGGAATGTTGAAGTCGATAGCACCACGACGTATGATATAGTCGTTTTTCAACTCACGTTCGGTGGTGTTTTTAGGTATATTGATAACCAAATCGAATTGTTTGTTCGACAACATGGTTTTTACATTTAAATCACCTTCTTCATCTGGCCAGCTCACTGCTGTGGCTGTAACACCATTTTCCTCCAGGAAACGTTGCGTGCCGCGCGTGGCAAACAGTTCATAGCCTTTCTTTTGAAGCAAGGCGCAGGCTTCGGATAGTTCCACTTTCGATTTTGGTTCACCTGAAGAAATCAGAATACGTTTCTTTGGAATACGGAAACCAACCGATAACAATGATTTCAGAATAGCTTCCGAGAAGTCGTCGCCGATACAGCCTACTTCGCCGGTCGAAGCCATATCCACACCCAACACAGGGTCGGCAAGTTGTAAGCGGTGGAATGAGAACTGAGACGCTTTAATACCTACATAGTCGAGATCGAAAGCTGATTTCTCAGGTTTCTCTACCGGCAGACCAAGCATTACTTTAGTAGCCAGTTCGATAAAGTTCAGTTTCAACACTTTCGAAACGAATGGGAACGAGCGTGAAGAACGCAGGTTACACTCAATAACCTTGATATAATTGTCTTTAGCCAGGAACTGAATGTTGAATGGCCCTGAGATATTTAATGATTTGGCAATTTCGCTGGCAATTTTCTTGATACGGCGAATGGTTTCCACATAGATTTTTTGTGGAGGGAATTGCGTGGTGGCATCACCTGAATGAACTCCGGCAAATTCTACGTGTTCGGAAATAGCATAAACCAACACTTCACCGTTTTTGGCTACCGCATCAATTTCAATTTCTTTACAACGTTCAAGGAACTCTGAAATAACTACCGGATGTTTTTTCGAAACATCGGTTGCCAGTTTCAGGAAGTTTTCCAATTGTGATTTGTCGTGACAAACATTCATGGCAGCACCCGAAAGTACATATGAAGGTCTTACCAATACAGGGAATCCGATACCTTCAACAAATTCATTTACGTCTTCGAAAGTTGTCAGCTCTTTCCAGCGTGGCTGGTCGATTTTCAATACATCAAGCATCGACGAGAACTTATGACGGTCTTCGGCACGGTCAATATCAACAGCTTGTGTTCCAAGTATGGTTACATTTTCGCCGGCCAGTTTCAGTGCTAAGTTATTCGGAATTTGTCCACCGGTAGAAACAATCGTTCCCATTGGGTTTTCCATTTCGATAATGTCCATAACCCGCTCGAAGCTCAACTCGTCGAAGTAAAGACGGTCGCACATATCGTAGTCGGTCGAAACCGTTTCCGGGTTGTAGTTGATCATTACCGAACGGAAACCTTCTTTGCGAATGGTCATCAATGCGTTTACACCACACCAGTCGAACTCCACCGACGAACCAATACGATAAGCTCCCGAACCAAGAACCACTACAGAACGGTGGTCGCCAAGGTATTTTACATCACTGGCTGTTCCTCCATAAGTCAGGTACAAATAGTTGGTTTGTGCAGGATATTCAGCTGCCAGCGTATCAATTTGTTTCACCACCGGAACGATACCCAGTTTCTTGCGGTATTCGCGGGTGATTTTTATTTTCTCGTCAATTTCGTCGTTACTGCATTTGGTTACCAAGCGGGTAATCTGGAAGTCAGAGAATCCTGTCAGTTTTGCTTCTGCCAGCAATTCAGTTGGCAATGTTTCCAATGAATCGAAAGTATGAAGTGTATGCTCAAGTGTAACTATACGTTGCAGTTTGTGCAGGAACCAACGGTCAATTTTTGTCAGGTCATGCAGTCTGTCAACCGAATAACCGCTGTGTAAAGCTTGTGCAAGATAGAATACACGTTTATCGGTTGGTTTTGAAAGTGCATTATCCAAATCATCAGCAAACATTGCTTTATTTGCCACAAACCCGTGCATGCCCAATCCAATCATGCGCAGACCTTTCTGGAATGCTTCTTCAAAATTACGTCCGATAGACATGATTTCGCCAACCGACTTCATGCTGGAACCTAACTGGCGGCTAACTCCCTGGAATTTACCTAAATCCCAACGTGGAATTTTACAAACAATATAGTCGAGTGCAGGTTCGAAAAATGCCGAAGTATCTTTCGTTACCGAGTTTTTCAATTCAGGAAGTCCGTAACCCAAACCAAGTTTAGCAGCTACGAATGCCAATGGATATCCCGTAGCTTTTGAAGCAAGTGCCGAAGAGCGACTCAAACGGGCATTTACTTCAATCACACGGTAATCTTCCGAAACCGTATCAAAAGCATACTGTACATTACATTCACCCACGATGCCGATATGACGGATAATGCGTATTGCCAATTCACGGAGTTTGTGATATTCGGTATTAGAAAGCGTTTGCGAAGGAGCAACAACGATACTCTCGCCTGTGTGAATACCAAGTGGGTCAAAGTTTTCCATGTTACAAACCGTGATACAGTTATCGTAACGGTCGCGAACTACTTCATATTCAATTTCTTTCCAGCCTTTGAGGGATTTTTCAACCAACACCTGGTCGGAATAAGCAAAGGCTTTTCCAACCAACAATCTGAGTTCTTCGTCGTTGTCGCAGAATCCGCTTCCAAGACCGCCCAATGCATAAGCCGCACGAACAATTACCGGATAACCCAGTTCGTTGGCGGCGCGCACCGCATTTTCAAGGTCGTTTACTGCTTCACTCTTGATATATTTTACGTCGATTTGTGCTAATTTACTGTTGAAAATCTCACGGTCTTCGGTATCGATAATCGATTGAACGGGAGTTCCAAGAACACGAACGCCGTATTTTTCAAAGATTTTATCCCGGTAAAGTGCTACACCGCAATTCAATGCAGTTTGTCCGCCAAACGAAAGAAAAACACCATCGGGACGTTCTTTTTCAATGACACGTTCCACAAAATCAGGCGTAACAGGAAGAAAGTATACTTTATCGGCAATACCTTCCGATGTTTGCACGGTAGCAATGTTCGGGTTGATAAGCACGGTTTCAATTCCTTCTTCTTTCAACGCTTTCAATGCCTGCGAACCTGAGTAATCAAATTCACCGGCTTCACCAATTTTCAACGCTCCTGAACCAAGAACCAGTACTTTTTTGATTTCGCCTTTTTCAGCGCCTTTGTATTCCTGTTTGGTTACCAATCGTGCATCCAACTCATCCTCAATCATTTCCACGATTGGCTTAGAGAAATTGGTCAGTGTTTTGATAAATACGTCGAACAGAAATTCGGTATCGGTTGGTCCTGAAGCAGCTTCCGGGTGGAACTGAGCCGAGAACCAGGGCATAGTTTTGTGACGGATACCTTCGTTGGTGCCATCATTCATGTTTACAAACAAAGGTTCCCAATTTGCTCCCAGCGTTTTATTATCAACGGCAAAACCGTGATTTTGAGAAGTAATAAAGGCACGTTGTGTTCCAACCAATTGTACCGGCTGGTTATGACTGCGGTGACCGTATTTTAGTTTGTAGGTTTTTGCTCCACCTGCTACCGAAAGTAACTGATTACCCATACAAATACCGAAAATAGGTTTTCCGGTTTTCATTGCAACCTGAATGTGGCGAACGGTGTCCTGTGCATATTCCGGGTCACCCGGACCGTTTGAAATGAATAAACCGTCGAATTGAATGTGGTTAAAGTCATAATCCCATGGTACACGAATCACAGTTGTGTCGCGTTTCAGCAGGCAGCGAATAATGTTGTGTTTCACACCACAATCCACCAGCAATACGCGGTGTTTCCCGTTTCCGTAGGTAATTACTTCGTCGCAGCTTACTTTAGCCACCTGATTTTCATCATCCGGATTAATAAACTCAATGTCCTCTCCATCAGGGAAAACAAACTTCCCTTTCATAGTTCCTTTTTCACGAACCAGCTTTGTCAACTCACGGGTATCAACTCCAAAAATTCCGGGTACTTCATTTTCTACCAGCCACTCGCTCAGGCTTTTCCCTGCATTCCAGTGACTATATTCAAAAGAAAAATCGGAAATAATCAGGCCGGTAGCTTGAATTTTTTCCGATTCGTAAAAAGTAGAAAGTCCGTTTTGAATGGTGTCGTTCGGAACGCCGTAATTCCCAACCAATGGGAACGTTATCGTCAAGAGCTGACCCGCGTAGGAAGGGTCGGTGAGACTTTCGGGATACCCGACCATGGCTGTATTAAAGACTACTTCACCGGCTACCGCTTTTTCATATCCAAAGGATTTACCTTCGAAAACGGTGCCATCTTCCAAAACTAAATGAAGGGGCTTGTACTTTTGCATAAATATTTAAAAAAATTATCGAATTTCGCTGTAGTGCGGGACTGATTCAGGAGTTGATACACTTCGTTCAGTGCCTCTTTTCCCTTTTGTTCAAATTTGTGCAAAAGTACTGCTTTTTCTTCTTTCTTGCAACTGTATGATTCTTAAAAGCAACTAAATTTTTCATGTCCTTTTATATGGTTATTCATTTGTTATTAAATAAGATAGAAAAAGAATATTTATTCTATTTCTATA
>CAIKVR010000057.1 GCA_903830915.1 uncultured Bacteroidales bacterium | reverse complement strand
TTACACTTGCTATTCCTGGAAACAATACGCAGGCAGCTATTACAGCTGGTAATATTACCACGCCAATTGCTATGAACAATGATGTTCAGAAATTGTATATTTTTGCTGCACTACAAGGAGCTTCCACTCCTTTAACTGGATCAAACTGTACTCTTACCCTTCAAGGCTCGCTTGATGGAGCTAACTGGTATACAGTTTGCACACTTACCAACGCTGCTCTTGCTGCTACTGCTGGTACAATTGTATTGAATGAAGTAGTGTGTAATGACAACGTCAAGGTTGCTACAGGCATGAATTTTGCGTATGGTTATGCTGGTGGTTTCTTCAGGCTTAATGTGGTTGATGGTGGAACTACTACATGGACAAATACATCTACTGCGTTCCTTTATCCAGCAGTAGTGGCATTGTACTAAGGAGATAAAAATGCCTCAATATAATCCTCAATTTAGTTTGTTTAAATCGGTCCTTACACTTCCCACAGCAACGACTGCGGGCACAGCGGTGACTTTTTCTAGTGCTATCTTCAAGATGACGCAAAATGCTGGATATGCTCCAGTTAATTCGGCTAATACAATTTATGTTCCTGGGGCTGCATATAAGACTGAAGTTCTTATTCGTGTAGCGGACAAAACGAAGATAACCAATAATGCTACTGGTTCTTGCATTGCTTTAAATTTGATGGGTTCTTGGGATGGAAATAATTATTTTGCTGTTGCTAGTTATACTGACATTGCAAATGGGTCTGGAGCTATTTCAGTAAAAAACGAATTAGTTCCAGCTCATGCTAATTATTTTCGTATTGATTTGGTTGCTGATACAAATGGCGCTATAGCTACGGGCCATGGCGTTGACGTTGATTTTATTGTTATGGCTAGTCCAAATCAAAGTAGTAGAGCTTGTTTCTATGGTTCTGCAGTTCATAATGCTGCTACTTCTACATTTAACGGAGCTTGTGCTACCACTACTGGTGAGACTTGGAGTACACAATCATTTAGCGGCCCTTCTACCTTTTTAATGGGTACTAATACCCAACAAGCTGTTGCCGCTGTTGCTATTTCTTATGGTACTATTACAAATGTTATAGGAACGGTTACAGTAATACAAGCTGGTTCTGCTTCGCAATATCCATCTCAGGTAATAACTTGGTCCGGTATAGCTGGTGGCACTAATGGAAATATAACTGTAGACGGAAAAACTACTGCCATCACTGTTGGTGATACTCCTGCAGCAATTGCTTATAAAATAGCGCAAACAGTTTATACTACTACGACTTCCACTGAAAACTGGACTGCTACTGGTGGTGGTGTAGTTGTCTTTACTGGTGTTAATACGATGCAATCCGTGGCTGCTTTGACAGCGAGCATGGGAAGCGTCGGCAATGTTACTTCGGTTGTTACAAGAACTGTAGTTGGTTCTGGAGCTCTTTATCCTCAGCAAGCTGTTGTTTTTGTGGGGGGGACTGCTGGTTTGCAGAGTACTTCTACTACTAATCCAATAACGATTGATGGAATTCCTATTATTATTCCTGCCAGTACAACTTCTCAATCTATTTCTACTACAGTTGCTGGTTATAGTTTTTTGACTGCTTCTGGAACTTTAGCTATACCAGGTAATACACTTACATTGCCAGGGAATAGAACGCAAGCTGCTATTACTTCTGGTTCAATTACAACTCCAATATCTATGAATGATATTGCACAAAAACTTTACATTACATCGATATTATATGGAACTCCTTTATCGGGCTCCAATTGTACACTTACTCTTCAAGGCTCAATTGATGGTGCTAATTGGTATTCTGTAGGAACATTGATTAATAATGCTCTTGCTGCGACTGCTGGCACAATTGTATTGAATGAAGTTATAAGTAATGAAAATGTTAAAGTCGCTACCGGCATGAATTATACTTATGGTTATATTGGGAGTTTCTTCAGAATTTTAATTAATGATGGAGCGACTACCGCTTGGACTAATTCTTCAACAGCTTACTTATATATAGCTGTAACAGCGTTATATTAAATAATGTTTTTTACAAGAAAACAGGCAGAAAGCCACACGGTCTTTAGCCGTGTGGATGAATGCCTTTGTATATAAGCATTAGTAATTTTAACATCCTGTAAAGTTAATTAAAAGAATTAGTAGGGCTGGTACAGCCCGAATTTAAGCCCGCCGAGAATACAACCTATACTTACACTGGAAG
>CAIKVR010000056.1 GCA_903830915.1 uncultured Bacteroidales bacterium | reverse complement strand
TATTAATGTTGGGTTTATCATTACCGCTTCAGTAAGGGTAGAATCATTGATATGTTCCATGCGATACATATTATAACCTAACCCATCCTGCAAATCGGAATTATTCCATTCTAATTTTACTTTACCTAAACCTGCTGATGCCATAAATTCTGTAGAGGCTGAGTTGGAAGCACTGATTATAAATGAAAATCGGGAATCTTCAATAGGAATTGTCCAACCCCAGTCACCGGCTTGTTTTGCTCCCGCAACGCGAATTTGATTTATGCCATCACCGGTAGTCAGTTTTATAGTTTTGAAAACGGTATAAATCTTTCCATCTGCCGACCATGCACCATTTTCATTGATTTTATTGGAAGTATAAGGGTATATTCCTCCAAACGATACCTGAGGTATGCTGTCTTTATTCATGGCACGGTTAAAATACACATCAAACCTCTGTTTACCACCACCTACAGGATCAACCACTTCATCTTGTGCATCTTTACCATTCACTAATACTTTCCATACCTGACCCGGACATGAATCGGAGGGTGCAATAAGTTTTGGTTCAATATCCATATAAGGTGAACCTGCATCTCTTATGAAGTCAATATATTTGGGTTTAATTTTATCTCCATTAATAGAACCCCAATACTGATTTGGCAAATTTATAATATCACTTGTACCACTTGTTCTTACATAATAGGATGCTATATCTTTCGACAAGAAGGTGTTTTTTAAAATATTTATAGGATTCACCTGAGGATTCGCCTGAGTATTTGACAATTGAGTATCATTATTTATTGTAAATAAGTAACCGGGACTATAAGTATCATACTTTGGGTAAGTTGGATAAATGAATTTATATAAATTTGTTAGTTTTGTATAAAGACAATATTTTGAAGTGGTTATATGTGTAGCTCCATAAAAAAGTAATTTGTCCATAACAGACTCATAAATTTTTGCTCGAATAACGTTACCAATCTGAACATCTTTAACATAACAGTTTAAGATTGAATCAACTTGAAAAGAGTTCTGTGCTTGAAAATTAGTAATATTACACTTATATACTGTACTAGCAGAAAAATCTGATCCGTTAAATATATTGCAATTTTCTAATCTACTACCATTGTAAGAAAAACCACCTCCATTCAAATTTATATTTGCATATTTATAAACAACATCCCCACTAGTATTACCTTTCAATGAAATTCTATTTTCTGGAGTTCCAATGGCAACAACTTTACCACGATTATCAACTCCTGCTAAAATCTCAACGCTTGTGCCGGGAAGTATGGTAAGCGTAACTCCGGTTGAAATTCGTAAACTGTTTGAAATTACCCAATTTTTATCAGGAGTAAAGGTGGTGTCTCTTAGTAATATACCGGATAATTCCTGACCGTTATAAATTTTGAATTTTATATTTTGGACATATACGGTTGTATCTACATTATTATGCATGAATACATCTAATGAAGCAAAACTATTGTTATTACAGTCTTTGCTTATTTTGATTTTAAAAGGTATAGTGTCATTGATCATTGATCTGTAAATGCCAATACTTCCAAACCTGACCGAATCTTTAAGTATGGATATATCATTTGGATTACCATCATTGCTTGTTTTTATTTTAGCATAAACAACATTGGCAGGACTGCCTGTATTTCTTATTTTTAGCGTTAGATTTATTGTTTCGCCTGCATCAGCTTTATTATCTTTATCATTCCCCACGTTTTGGTCATCAATAGTATAGCTTACTAAATCGAGTTGTGGTATTTTGGAAGTACTGAAAAAAGCTTTATTCAAATCAATATCTCCGGTTGAAGAATGAATAAAATTGCTCCATAACTCTTCCAATGATTTTGTTGGAAATAAAGAACGATATAAAGCCACAGAACCAGATACGATAGGAGTTGACATGGATGTGCCATGGAAAATTCGATAATTTCCATTGGGAATTGTACTTAAAGCGGAGCCAGGAGCCATCAACTCATAATTCAATCCATCTGTAGTTTCTGAGTATACAGGACCATCCGGATCATAATTTGAATATCCTTCATCTGCCTGAACACCTAAAACAAAAGAAAGAGCTGCAGGATAAAAAACGGCAGGAAAACCAGAAGAAAGAGCATCATAAATACTATGTGAATCATTTCCTGCTGCAGCAACCAATATTGTTGAAGGGTAAGCATTTAGAAGTGCTGTCTCCATTGTTAATGATGGTGCATAACTTCCAAAACTCATATTTATCACTGTTGCTCCATGGGTTGAAGCATAATTAATTCCTTTAACTATTATTGCTACGTCAGCTTCACCTTTGCTTGTAAAAACTTTAATTGGCATTATCTTAGCTTTTGGGCAAACACCCACTATCCCGATGCCGTTATTGGTTTCGGCGGCAGCAATACCTGCCACATGGGTTCCGTGGCTGTTATCGTCCATTGGGTTATTATCGTTATTGATAAAATCCCAGCCACGAATATCATTTAGTATTCCATCCATATTCCATGATGTTGCCGGATTTGGATTTGTCCAGATTTTATTTTTTAAATCGGGGTGATTCCAGTCTACACCTGTGTCCAATATTGCAATTATCTGAGTACTGTCTCCCTGAGTTTGTTGCCAAACTGAATCTGCTTTTACAGTTTGAATATACCTTTGTTGGCCGAATAATGGATCATTGGGTGTAAAAGAGGCTTTTGTTTTAGTTGTTTGAAGTTTTGCAACATCTTCGGCGGTTAGTATCGGCCCAACAGGCTGCATAGTATCTATGGTATAGATATAATTCGGTTCGGCATATTCCACTTCGGGTTGTGCTTTTAGTTCATCTATTAATTGAAAGATATTGATTGGGGTAGTAGCATTGCTTGCCTGAGGTACGGATATTCTGTAAATCTTATCCAGTGCCGGAATAGTCATGTCTTTACCCTGAGGGCTTTTCATCATTCGTGCCTTAGCGGTTTTTGTTCGGTTGGAAATAACTTTTCGAGCGAAGTAATACCATGAGCAGCTAATACTTTGTCGATAGAACTTATGCCGGCAGCTTTTAGCCTTGCACCGACCGCCATCGGTACGGCATCTTTAAACTTTACAAGTACTTCGTTTGGCACAAAGTTCATAAGGTCGTTGCGTGGATTGCGAGCTTGGTCGCTTTTTTTTCCTGTAAAATCAGATGCTTGGTTTTGAGAAAATCCTAAACTGAAACAGCAAAGGAAACAGAAAAGAAGTAGGTAAGTTTTCATACTATTGAATTTAAAGATTTACAAACCGGGTGTATAATATTGAGTTATTAAGTTGTGAATCGAAAAACAAAAGCTAACATTAGTTGCAATATACAGTGCAATTGTCGCTACAATTGACAGGTGATTTATTAATTGCAAATATAAAGATATTTTTACAAAATAATATCAAGATTTGAAAATATTTTTTTTAAAATTTTCTCCGCTGCCAATCACTCCACAAAATACGGAGTGCTCAGAAGACGATCGAAAATTCACTCCACAAAATGCAGAGTACTCGGAAGACGGTCGGAAATTCACTCCACAAAATGCAGAGTGCTCAGAAGATGGTCTGAAATTCACTCCACAAAATGCAGAGTACTCGGAAGATGGTCTGAAATTCACTCCACAAAATGCAGAGTAGTTTGGAAGACGGTGCAACAAAAAAATCAAGGTTAATAAACGTGAATTTTACAGCCGAAATATGACAATTTGTCATAGAGCTTTGTCAATATGTCCGTTTTTGAGCATATATATTAACTTTATCAAAATGAGAATTGAAAAAATGGCAGTTTTTATCTAAATATATTTCATTCTAAGAATTAATTTACAAAAATAAGAAAGAAAATGAATGTATTTAACCGATTGATTTAAAACATATTAGGTTAATGTGCCAGCATTTTGTTGATAAAACAGAAAATAAAATGCTATTCAGGCATTAGTTTAGCACGGATTTTGTAAAACAACTGCTGTTATGTTGCCGGTTTGGCACAGAGAAAAACCAAACGACACATGATGCGCTGATGCTATGGAATTTTTATTGATGTTTACAGTTTACGGGCGAACAGGAAGCCAATTTAAACAATTAATAATTAATAGTTAACAATTAATAGTTATTAAACAGAACTAATGAAATGAAGAAAGTAAGAGCAAGGCGGTTAATTATTAATATTTTAAATTATTATTGCTTATGAGTAAAACGATTACTCCGATTTCATTAACGAAAGTGCCCACGTTAGAGTTTCCCGAACTGGCAGAAACTTTAGTCCGTATTGTAAATCAATACGGAGCAGAAACCATGTTTATAAAAGACACCGCCGACGCGCTGAAAGTACGTGTTCAGTTAGTAACGGCTCTAAAGGTGAAAGAACGTAAACATCCCGAGAGCAAACTTATTCAGGCTTTGTATGCCAAACGCAGAGACGTTATCGCTGCCATGGTGCATCAGGCAAAAGCTGAACAAAAGGCTAACTTGAGTTTGCAGGCAGAACAACTGCGACTGGTAATTCCCTTTATTGAGAAATTCTGGAACGATGTTCGCAGTTTAAACGAAAAATCTATCAACTCCAGCATGAAACAAATGTTGGGTGAAGTGGATACTATTGAAGAGTTAAAACAGGCATTTAATGTGCTCAGTTTAACAGTCTATCTGACTGAACTCCGAACGATAGAAACTACACTTTTTGATAGCCGGGAAAAACGCCGAAAGTCAAAATCGAGCGAACCCAAGGTAGATTCCAAACAAGTGAAAGTGAACGTAAGTGAAACTATCACAGATTTGGTACATGCTATCGAACTGGCACGCAAAGCACATCCCGAAGTGGATTACACGGCGTTGATTGGCGAAATAAACCAACTGTTTACTACATATCAGTCGGAAATAAAGGCTCATTCTACCCGGGTAAAAAATGCAAACTCGAAAAAGAACAAACCAACTGAACCTACAGCGTAGTTGTTTCTTTTATACTGTCAACGCCCTGCATTCCTGTTTGCAGGGCGTTTTTTTATTGAGCTAAAGATTTGAGTTTATATTAGTTACATTAACAACCTGAGTTCGGGATAACAAGTGGTTAATAAGTTGAGATTTCTGGGCATAAGTTTTCAATCAGACAAAAACTGTCTTTTGTCTGAACTATAATTTACAATCTGAATGTTGTTTATTGG
>CAIKVR010000055.1 GCA_903830915.1 uncultured Bacteroidales bacterium | reverse complement strand
GTGACATTTCTGGCAAATACTTCCTATTTTGCTCGTCTCAAAGCAAATGCTTCTGATGCTTCAAAAAACTCCAAATTTAACGCAATCCCCTTTAAGTCTGCAAAGGAAAATTTATTTGGCGGATTTGGAATCAAGAATAACACCGGTAATATTTACAGTGCTTATATGACTGCACCTAATACACTGGATATTAAATGGAAACCAAATTCAAATGCTACACATTTAATTCTTACAGGAGCAGTTCGCGATTCTGTTGTAATTACTCCTGCTGAAGCAGTTGCAGGAGAAAAAGTTGTATCAGGTTTGGCTAATTCTGTTTGGAGTGTTGGTATATTCAACGGAGTAAAACAGAGAGGCTCTACGAGCGGTGTTATTGAAGGTGATGTGATTATTTCAACTCCCGGCGATATTTCTGCTGCAATTACCAGTGCCACTTCAGGTCAGGTAATTTTGCTTATAGGAGGCCAGAATTATACCATTGGAAATGCTGAATACAAGTTTAGCAAAAATGTAAAAATAAGAAGTACATCGGCTGTAAATCGTTCGGTTGTATCAATGACTACCCTGGTTGGAACAGCTCCGACCTCAACCAGCGCAATGATGAGTGTTGTTGCATCTTCTGCTATTGATAGCTTGGTCTTTGAAAATATCGATTTTTCAGGTTATTGCGACAATAATACTGCGTCGACTAAAATTGGCTATCTTTTCAGCAATAAAGTGGCTTGTACAGTAGGAAATATCAAATTTACAAATTGTAATATTCATAATTTAGGAAATACACCAATGCGTTTGTCGGGTGCTGTAAATCAGGTTATTTCAAATTTGACATACAACGGTTGTATTATTAATGAAATAGGATTTGGTAGTACTTATGCCATTGTAAACAGTAACTCAGCAGATTATATAAGCAATATAAATTTCCTGAATTCTACGGTTTATAATTTTAAAGGATCGTTGGTTTTAAGAACCGGAGCGACTCTTTCAACAGCCGGATATACTCTAAATTCAATCATTGTATCCAATTGCACTATAAATCAGGGTATGCAGGACGGAGGTTCATCGAGATATTTATTTGATTTAAATTTGTCTGTTTTTCCATCAAATGGTGGAGTGACCATAAAGAATAGTATTTTTGGCCAATCTGGTGGTGCTTTGGGTGCAAATGGTTTTCGCGCAACTGTTGTCCCTGTAATCACAGGATCGTATTTTACTTCCGATTATGTTGACGATCCGAATCCGGTCGGGCTTACCAGTACATCCATCAAGTCGAAATTGACATCTTATTCAGGTGCATCAACGTCTTTATGGAATAATCCGGTGTCGGGTGATTTTTCGCTTAAGGATACAAGTTTTGCAGGTAAGGGAACAGTTGGTGATCTTCGTTGGTAGTTTTTCAACAACCTGAATTTGAAATTTAAACATCCCAATATAATGGTATTATTAAGAAAGATATTGTTGTCGGTTGTAAGTTTGGTTTTGGTTTCGACCTATGTCGAAGCCAAAAACGACTACAACTATCTGTATGAAAATCTGCCATTTTCAATGCCGAAACTGGAAGTGCCTGTGTTTAAAAACAATACCGTTTCTGTATCCGATTTTGGGGGTAAAGGTGATGGGATTGCACTTAATACTGAAGCTTTTAGTAAAGCCATTGAAACACTTTCAAAAAAAGGTGGAGGCATACTGAATGTCCCAGCCGGAGTTTGGTTTACAGGTCCCATTGTGCTTAAATCGAATATCAATTTGCATTTGGATAAAGGAGCTTTGATTCTTTTTTCGCCCGATTTCAGTTTATACCCATTAGTGGATGGCAGTTTTGAAGGATTAGAAACAAAGCGTTGTCAATCACCTATATCAGCACGCAATGCTGAAAATGTGGCCATAACCGGTGAAGGTTCAATTAATGGTTCGGGTGAGTCCTGGCGACCATTAAAAAAAGCGAAAGTAACTGAATCGCAATGGAAAAAAGTGATTAAATCAGGTGGTGTACTTAAAGATGCTACTTACTGGTATCCGTCTGCAAGTTCACTTAAAGGTCAGTCAATAAGTGAAATGAACGTGCCAAATGGGAAACTGACGGATGCTGAATGGGTTGAAATAAAGGATTTTTTACGTCCGGTAATGATTAACCTTGTTGAGTGTAAAAATGTATTGCTTCAGGGAGTTCTTTTTGAGAATTCGCCAAGCTGGAACATTCATCCATTACTTTGCACCAACCTGATTATCGACCATATTACTGTACGTAATCCTAGTTATGCTCAGAATGGAGACGGAATTGATATAGAATCGTGTAAAAATGTTTTATTAGTCAACAGCAATTTCGATGTGGGCGATGATGGAATCTGTATCAAATCAGGAAAAGACGAGGAAGGCCGCAAGCGTGGTCGACCTACCGAAAATGTGATTGTTGACAACTGTAAAGTTTTCAAAGCACATGGTGGTTTTGTAGTTGGAAGCGAAATGTCGGGTGGTGTGCGCAACATTTCTGTAAAAAACTGTCAGTTTCTTGGAACAGATGTCGGTTTGCGATTTAAAAGTAATCGTGGTCGTGGAGGTTTGGTCGAGAATATTTATATCAGTGATATTTACATGTTTGACATAGCGACCGATTCATTCCTGTTTGATTTGTATTATGGAGGAAAATCGGCCACTGAGTCGTTGGAAGATGGAGATGAAGCACAAACAACTGTTCAAATTCCACCTGTAACCGATGAAACTCCCTCATTCAGAAATATATTCGTTAAAAATATTGTTTCCCGAAATGCTCGCAGAGCCATGTTCTTTAATGGTTTACCCGAAATGAATATCACAAACATAAATGTGGAAAATGCAATCATTACTTCTCAATACGGTGCTGTAATTAGCGAATCAGACGGCATAAAATTTAAAAATATTCAGATTATTCCTCAAACAGGTGCAGCTTTGACTTTGCAAAATGTAAAGAATTTTGATTTGAAAGAATTTAAATACCCGGATTCATTACTCGAAGTCGTGAAAATTACCGGAAAATCAAAAAACATACACCTTCCTGAATGTATTCAGAAACAACGAATTATCGGAATGAAATAAGTATGAATGAGTAATTTTGGTTCTGTGGCTAATCAGATCGATTTATAAACCAAAACAGGAAAACAGATAAATGTCGGTTTTCCTGTTTTGGTTTATGAAATGTAGGTTTATTATCAAAATGTATGCATCAATTCAAAACAAAATTCACCATTCTCGTGTTATGTTGTTTACTTTCGTGAAGCTAAAGGGTTGCTTCCTGAATAGTATTTTTTTTGT
>CAIKVR010000054.1 GCA_903830915.1 uncultured Bacteroidales bacterium | reverse complement strand
TAACGCAATAACGCTCTAACGCCATAACGCAAAACGCAATTTGTGAAACATGCTGAAAGAGACAGAAAAACTAGAATTGAAAACAAGCTTTTCCGAATGGAAAGAGATCATCATTTCATTAGTTGCATTCGCCAACAGAAATGGTGGAAAAATAGTTGTTGGTGTAAATGATACCGGGGAATTTATCAATATGCAGGTTGGAAAAAGCACCATCGAGGATTTTGTGAACAAAGTAAAACAGCATACCGACCCCGTTTTATATCCATCTATCAATGTAAAAGAATTTGGGTTAGGGGAATATGTTGAAATTGAAATACCTGAATCAGATAATAAACCCGTTTTTGCTTTCGATAAAGCATATATCCGGACCAGAAAATCGAATCTTAAGATCAGTAATACCTCTTTACGGGAACTGATAAAGCGATACCAGACACCTGATTTTGATCTTCAATTGTCAAATGTCAGTCTTACCGACAAGGTCATAAGTAAAAAATGGATTTTATCGCTGAACGATAAACACTTCAAGATTGATTCGAATGATATCGAAGTTATTTTAAATGATTTGGTTGTTTTGCAAAATAATTTTCTGACCCAAGCCGGCTATCTTTGTTTTGCGAACGACATATCTCCTGCCTCGAATGCCGTTATCAAACTGGCGCGTTTCAAAGGAAATACACCCGATGCGTTTATCGACATGAAAAACACAAGCTGTAATCTTATTGAAAGTGTAAGTGAGTCTTTGAGTTTTATAACCAGGTCGATAAACATGAACGTTGAAATTGGGAAGCAGGCCGAGAGAATAGAAAAATGGGATTACCCCATTGAAGCCTTGCGGGAGGGACTGATCAATGCCATTGTTCATCGCGATTATTCCGATGCAGGAAATATCCAGGTGAGAATATTTGACGATCGTGTCGAAATATGGAGCCCTGGTTTATTACCGCGTGAACTTGACCTTTCCCGCATTGAGACAGAATGCCGTTCAATACCGCGAAATAAAAAACTTGCTGAACTGTTTTTTAAAGTGAATCTGATAGAGAACTGGGGAACAGGTTTCATCAGGATGCTCCATAAATGCAAATCTAACGGAAATCCCCGACCTGTTTTTGAAGAAAAAGCGGGAGCTTTCGTAATAACCTTCTATAAAATTAAAGATGAAGTGATGGATGAAGGAGTAAATGGCACATTAAGTGGCATATTAAATGGCACATTAAATGGCACATTAAACGAAGGCCGGCATAATGTCCTTCGTTTTATTGAGCAACATCCGGGTGTCCAGGCCAAAGATATTGTTAACCAGTTGAATCTGCCACTTGATACTTTAAACAAGCATTTGCGATACCTTAAAACCCATAATTTTATTGAACGCCACGGAAGTAAGAAAGCAGGAGGATATTATATATGTCTAACACAAAACGCCCCAACGCAAAAACGCTCTAACGCTCTAACGCAAAACGCCCTAACGCAAAAACGCTCTAACGCAATCACGCCTTAACGCTCTAACGCAAAACGCAACAACGCAATAACGCCTCAACGCAAAACGCCCTAACCCTGCAACCTGCCACCTAAAACAAGCCATTGAAAAGGTGATGACCGAAAACCAAATCATAGAATATAAACAAAGTTGGCACGATGACCATCTGAAATGGATTTGTGGCTTCGCTAATGCTTCAGGTGGTACATTGTTGATTGGGGTCGATGATAATGGAAGTGTGATAGGTATTGAGGATTACAAACACCTTATGGTGGAAATCCCAAACAAATCCCGTGATTTAATGGGAGTTACGGTTAATCTTAATGAAAAACGCGATAACGACAAACGCTTTCTTGAAATCAGCATCCCGGCATATACTGTTCCTATTTCCTTACGGGGCCATTATTATATAAGGAG
>CAIKVR010000053.1 GCA_903830915.1 uncultured Bacteroidales bacterium | reverse complement strand
TTAGTGCAAAGAAAAATATTGGAAAATATTAATCCTATTGCTGGGTGGAAGCAAATTATGGCACAATTTATTATTATTTTTGAACAACGATGGAATATCAATTAATTATCCTTTTCTGACACAGTTTATTGAATAGACCCTTTTGGAAAAATGTACGACAGTCCCAACAACACGATTTTTACCCTCTCGTACGGTACGCGAGTCCCAACAACACGATTTTAGGGTTAATCGCACGGTACGACAGTCCCAACAACGCGATTTTTACCCTGTCGTACTGTACGCGAGTCCCAACAAAACGATTTTTACCCTCTCGTACCGTACGCTAGTCCCATCAACACGATTTTAGGGTTAATCGCACGGTACGAGAGTCCCAACAACACGATTTTTACCCTCTCGTACATTTTGCTGATACCAACAAAGCTTTTTTATGATTTGTCTTTCAGAAAATTAGCTCTTCTATTAGGTTTTAGTGATAAATTTCTGATATTATTTTTCTGCAACCTTTTATCGGGGAGACACCTATAGAATATTAGCTCAATATATACATCTGATGTCTCGAAGATGTTTGTTGAATGAGGAAAAACGCATGAACATTCAAAATTTATTGAGTAATTTGCAAGAGTAAATAATTTAGATAAAATATTTTCTAATCCTTATATTAATTTGTAAAATTCTATTTATATTTGCAACTTATTAAAACAACTCGTCCGCTGTAGCGACAGCGGCATTACATATTGGAAAAGCGTTAGCTTTTATTTGCTTCATAAAACCGCCAATTTTATTCCCCGCAAAATAATAAGTGATACGCTCACGCTAACCGGCGTGGGCTATTCTTATTTGCGGGGAGGGTGCTTGGCGGTACCTATGAAGCGAGGAAGTATAGTTCCACGCTTTTTTTATGCTCTAAAGTGAAGAAAAAATAGAATTTAAAAAGAAATGAAATTAAGTAACAATTTTAAAATTTAAAACAATGGGAATCTCAAAAGGAGTACTTTTAATAAAGTGCAATAAGTGTGGACAAGAATTTAGTTATGACGAGAATTATGCTGATTTTGAATGCATTTCATCAGATGACGAAGGTTGTGAGTATTTATGGGAAGAAGATTATTCCTGTGATTGCGGAGAAGATATTCAAATTGGATATCAAGTATCAGAATATCAAGGACACTTTAACGGAGATAAAATTAAAATCTCCAATTTCAAAATTCTACATAAGTTTGATTTTGAATTTATGACAGAAGATAGTTTTAGTGAAGATGACGAATAAATATAAATAAAGTATCAACTGAAATGAAATTTTAAACATAGTATAACAGACAATTATCATTAAACTTAACATTAAATGTCATGGAAAAAGAATCAAAGAAAAGGTTAATTAAATATGTAGTTTTAATTCCTATAGCTATCGTTTTTGGATACTTTATTTTTATTACAGCTCGAAACGAAATATCAAACATCTACTACAAAAAAGGATTAGAGAAGGCTGACAAAGAAGCTATAGCTGATTTTAATACGGCAATTAAAGTCAACCCGCATAATATAGCTGCTTACATAGAAAAGGCAAAAAGGTTAGGAAAAACAATGGAAGCGTTAACTATTTTAAATGCAGCCATTGAAATTTGTCCATCCATTAATGATACAACCTACATTGGAAGTAAAAATTATCGTTACAATGGATATGATTATTCATTTAATAGTCTGTATTCAATGAGAGCAAGACTATACATTTCATTAAACAAATACGATAATGCAATAGAAGATTATACCAGAATGACAAACTTTCCTAATGATTATGGTATTTCCGGTTATTATAATAGAGGATATGTATATTATTTAAAGGAAGAATATGAAAAGGCTGAATTAGACTTCAAGAAAATAATTAGTATTTGTAATCAATTCAATTTACAACCAAAAAGAGGTGATATTGGTGGGACGGATAATATAGCAAGATTATTTTTGTGTGTACTTGATTATAAGAGAGGGAAATACATTACAGCATTAAAATATTTAAGTGATTCAAAATATCCTGAATCTATTACGTCCTTATATAAAGCAACAATTCTTGCAAAAACTGGTGATTTTAAAAATTCTATATCTAATTATGAAACATATTTTAAAAATAATAATTACCTTTCTCATGATTTGACTCATACATTTATTGATAATTTCCCTACACCTTTTATTGTAGATAACGAATGTGCAGCAAATGCATGTGTTAATCTACATAAATATGATTTTGCTATAAGTTTAGACCCGTCTAATGCAAATGCATATCTTGGAAAAGGAGTTCAATTGTATGAAAACAAAAATTATGAACAAGCAATAACTGAATTGACGAAAGCAATAGATATAAATCCAACATTAAACGATGCATACATAAAAAGGGGTATTTCAAAATATAATTTAAAGGATTATGACGGAGCAGTTTCAGACTTATCTAATTTAGATTTGAAAAAAGATTTCGATGCTTATTGCTCAAGGTCATTCTCTTATCACAAACAACATAATTATTCACAAGCAATTTCTGATTATGATATAATGTTGACGTTTGATTTAAAAAATGATATCAAAGGTGCAATTTATTATAATAGAGGAATAGCAAAACAAAGTTCTGGTCTTGAACTAGATGGTGTTAGTGATCTAAATATTGCAAGAGGCCTAGGGTATAAAAATGCTGATGATTTATTAAATAAGCACAGGTATTAATTAAAAATAAAATAGAATAGAATATGGAAACCACAGAATGGATTCAATTAGGAGCATTATTAGTATCGATAATTGTTCTAATTATTATGATAATAAATTTCAACAATCAAATGAAGCTAAGTTTCTTTGCTGAATATACTAAGAGATATCAGGAAATTATGCTTAATTTGCCCGAAGGTATAAATACTAATTCTGTTGCCTATAATGACTCTTCAGAAAGAGTTAGAAGATATTTAAGAGCTTATATTGATTTATGTAGCGAAGAGTTTTACTTACATCAAAATAGAAAGATACATCATAAGGTCTGGGAGAATTGGGAGCAAGGTATTAAGGCATCTTTTCAATTGAATCTTTTCAACGAAGCTTGGGAACACTTCGACAAAACAAGCTATCCTGAGTTTTACATTTGGATAACTAAAGAAATAATCAGATAACATGAAATGATGAAAAATAGTTTGTTAATAATAATTGTTTTTGTTTGGGTTTCAAGTATTCATGTATCAGCTGAGGAAACTTCAAAAACCGATTGTATTGCTTTTTTAGATACTGCAAAGCATAATTCGAAGAAACAAATTAAAGCAACAAGAGTTGATAATGAATTAAGTTATTCAGAATCACACACAGTGAAAGATGTAGATGGAAATATCTATAAAACAATAAAAATAGGAAATCAAATATGGTTAAAGGAGAATCTAAAAGTCACTCATTATCGAAATGGAGATGCAATTCCGAAAATGGTTAATAATACTGATTGGAGTCAAATAAAACAAGGGGTTTTCCTTGATTGCACATCATTCGGACATCTTTATAATTGGTATGCAATTAATGATAATAGGAATATTGCTCCCATTGGTTGGCATATCCCTTCAAAAGCGGAATGGGATACCCTGATTAATTTTTTAGGTGGAAACAAAAAATCAGTTATCAAATTAAAATCAACTGTAGGCTGGAAAGAGAAAAATAAAGGAACGAATATGAGCGGATTCTCGGCTTTACCTTGTGGTATGTTTAATGGGGAGGTTTGTTCACCTATATTTTTTGAAACTGCACAATGGTGGAGTTCAACAATTGCTCAAAATTCTGATAATGTAATATCATTTACAATTCAACCAGTTAGTTTTAAAGAGATTATGCAAGTTGAAGAATCTAAATATTTTGGACTTGCTATTCGATGTATAAAAGATTAGAATATTTCCCAGTTCCTCGTAGAGTATAGTCTTGCAAGCAATGTTGAGCGAAGTGTCTTCACTTCGTTCAACTAGAAGCAAAGCTCATGCTTTGTATATTAAGATATGACACAGTTTCTTGAATAGACCCTTAAAGTAGGCTACTGCATTTAGCAAATAGCCTACTTCACTTATAAATATTCGTACTGCGGTTAACATATAATGAACTGCGACTATAAAACAACGAACCGTGGTTAACAGATAAGCGTCTGCACTTAACAGATAAACGCCCGAGGTTAACAGAAAGATATCCGCAATTAATAGATAACCGTCCGAAAAGTATAAACTCGCACCCGCGATTATAAAACAACCGACCCCGTCGCTCTGTCCATCGTAAAAACACCTGTTTTTTCATAATACTTCCCTTATAGTCCCCTTATACTTCCCTTATGGTTTCCTTATGACTGAGAAATTGGGTTTTGCTATAGATTTTCCGGAAGTTTAATCATTCAATCCGAATATTTTATCGACCCCAGTCGTTCGGAGATACGCTAAAAAGTTTTTCAGTTATCTCGAAGGGGGTGATGTAGAGATTACAGCTACTTATCCTGCCGGTAAAGTAGGTACAACACAGGAAAATCTGGAAGCATCGGCCAATGGTGAAAACGAAGAATGGGCTGATAACTATCCACACTTTGCCGATGTGGCAGAAGCAGAAGGTTTTGCCAATATTGCAGCCACTTTCCGTAAAATTGCAGCTGTAGAAGCACAACACGAAAAACGTTATCGCCGTTTGTTGAAACAGGTTGAAACCAACACTGTTTTCTCCCGCGAAGAAGAAACAACCTGGCAATGTCGCGAATGCGGTCATGTACATGTGGGCAAAGAAGCTCCGAAAGCCTGTCCAACCTGTGCTCATCCTCAGGCTTATTTTGAAGAAGAAAAACAGAATTATTGACCTCACCCTAAATCTCTCTCACAAGGAGAGGGACTTAAAAACAACCGCTGCATTTTGCATCGGTTGTTTTGTTTAAGGGTTTTCAGTACTTTTGTAAGATGAATTCTGAATTGAAATTGACCGATGATGGTTCACATACGCTATTTGTGCCGGAAATTGATGAGTGCTATCATTCGTCGCATGGTGCTGTTCAGGAATCGCGGCATATTTTTATTGAAGCAGGACTGAAGCAATGTCAGAAAGATGAAATTTGTGTTCTTGAAGTTGGGTTTGGAACCGGACTGAATGGATTTTTGGCATTGCTAGAGGCGGAGCGGAGCGGGAAAAAGATTCATTACATTGCATTGGAAAAATATCCGGTTGATGTTGAAAAAGCAATTCTGTTGAATTATCCGAAACTGATTGATTCAGAGAAACAAGATATATTTAACCTGTTACATACTTCAACATGGAATGAGCCGATAGAAATCACGCCTTATTTCACGCTTCATAAAATAGAAACCGACTTTACGCAGTATTTTCACTCACAACCTTATGATGTGGTATTTTTCGATGCATTTTCACCCGAGAAGCAAACCGAAATGTGGTCGGTGGAACAATTCGGGAAGGTATATGAAAGTTGTAATTTTGGAGCTGTTCTGACTACTTATTGTGCTAAAGGAATGGTCCGTAGAGCTATGCAGGATGCTGGATTTAAGGTGGAGCGCCTACCCGGACCTCCTGGTAAGCGTGAAATATTAAGGGGAGTAAAAGCTCCCTAAATCCCACGATGGGGGACTTTTATTCAGAACTTATTAAAAGTCAATATATTGAAAAACAAAAATTATTCCCCCTTTTGGGGGTTAGGGGGCTAAAATATGAAAAAACAGGGAGTGTTTTATGGCTTGTATGCTATTTTTGTAGCAGTTATGGTTGTTTTGGTGTCAGTCAATAGCAAAGCTGATTTGCAGTTATGGATGACTTCCTGTAACTCACCGTTTGCCGATACGTTTTTTCATTATTATACCTATGTTGGCGACTGGATTCCCTTTGCTGTAGCAGGGATTTTGCTGTTTTGGAGTTTTCGGGCAGCAGGATTTATTGTTGTTTCTCAACTTGTTTCAGGCATGTTTTCCCGATTAATTAAAACCTTGTGGAATGAGCCGAGACCATTGCTTTACTTTAAAGAACATTATCCAACAATCCAGCTTCATCAAGTTACAGGCGAACATATTAATATGATTCGAAGTTTTCCATCCGGACACACTATTACAGCTTTTGCTTTTTTTCTGGCATTGACTTATTTTACGAAAAATCGCACATGGCAAGTTCTTTATTTCTTTTTGGCTGTGTTGGTAGGCTTTTCACGCATTTACCTGCAACAGCATTTTGCAATTGATGTGCTGGTTGGATCGTTAGTCGGTGTTTTGGTCACTATGGGCTGTAAATATTTGATTGATAAGTTTCCCATAAAATGGATTGATAATTCGGTTTTTAGTCTTTTAAAAAAATAAGAATATGAAAAAATCACTTTTGGCTTTATTGGCTCTGCTTGCAGGTGCCAATGTGTCGTCTCAAAATCACCGGTTGAGTGAGCAAATAGGAAAAATTACAGCTGTTTCAGCAATAAAAGGAGGCTACAATTTGACAATTTCCAATGGATTTGTATTGGTAACATCCTATAATTCAACGACAATTCGTATTCGGGCAACGAGACAGAAACCAAATATTGATGAGTCATTTGCAATTGACAACCTGACACCCGGCGGAGAATTAAAAATTCAAACGAATAATGCCAATCAACTTGTATTTGCAACTGATTCATTAAACGTGATTATTCAGAAAAACCCTCTCAGAATAAGCATTAGCAACAAATCAGGGAAAGAACTTTGCAGCGATGATTCCGGACTGGGTGTCAGCTGGTATGGCGATCAGGTGAGTTGTTATAAAAAACTCCATGCCGATGAGAAATTTATCGGTCTGGGAGAAAAAACAGGCGGATTAAATCGTCGCGGACAGTTTTACCAACATTGGAACAGCGATGTTCCTGCTTACGCCCTCGATGCTGACCCAATTTATTCTACCGTTCCATTTTTTGTGGGCATTCATAATGAGGTTTGTTATGGGATTTTCTTTGATAACAGCAACCGTTCGTACTTCAATTTTGGTGGTGGTGCTGATGAAAATGTTTTCCATTTTGGAGCAAATGACGGCGAAATGAATTATTATTTCTTTGGTGGTTCTAACGTTGGTCAGATTATCAAAGACTACACGCAACTCACGGGTCGTACGCCTATGCCAGCACTCTGGAGTCTTGGTTTTCAGCAATCGCGCTGGGGATACGACAGTCCGGAGCAGATTCTGAATATTGCCAAAACATTCCGTGAAAAGAAACTACCTGCCGATGTAATGGTGTGCGATATCAATTATATGGATCATTACAAAATTTTTACCTGGAGCGACAAATTCCCTGATGTGAAGGGTTTTATGAATAACCTGAAAGGAATTGGCTTTGATGTGGTGACGATTGTTGATCCGGGAATTAAAATTGAAAAAGGCTATAAATCATACGAGGAAGGTGTAAAGAATAGCTATTTTGCCAACTATCCAAACGGTGATTTGTACGTTGGGAGTGTGTGGCCGGGTCGCTGTCATTTTCCGGATTTTACCAGAAATGAGGTGCGAAACTGGTGGGGCAACAGCTTTAAAACTTCGCATGTGGATAACGGAATTCGTGGTTTCTGGAATGATATGAACGAACCCGCAGCATGGGGACGTGAATTTCCGAACCTGATTGAATTTGGCGAAGGGAAAGATAAACAAACACTTTACTCTGTGAAAAATGCTTATGGTTCCTTGATGGCACGTGCTACTTACGAAGGAACAAAACGGATAATGAACGGTCAGCGGCCGTTCGTATTGACTCGTGCAGCTTATGCCGGTGTGCAGAAATATTCGGCGCAGTGGACTGGCGATAATGCCAGCACCGATGACCACATGTTGTTGGGAGTGAGGTTGTTGAATAGCATGGCATTGAGCGGAATTCCATACGTTGGGATGGATATTGGCGGTTTTATGGGCAATCCTTCGGCCGAACTTTTCACCCGATGGATGAGCATTAGTGCATATTCGCCACTCTTCCGTAATCATACAGCTATCGATTTTCATTACCGTGAACCGTGGCTTTTCAACGACCAAACTACCGACCGCGTCCGAAAAATTCTGGAACAGCGTTATCAGATGATGCCACATTTGTACAGCGCTTTTTATCAGGCACATACCACCGGAATGCCGGTCAATCGTATGTTGCCAATTGATTATACCTTCGAGGAAGACGTGTACAAAAGGGAATTTGAGAATGAATTTATGTTTGGCGATGGCATGCTGATTTGTCCCGTTGCATCCAATCAGAATATGATTTCAGTTTATTTGCCGGGCGAAACCAAATGGTACCGACTGAGTCAGGATAATATTCTGTACGACGGTGGTAAATCGTATAATGTGGATGCTCCGCTTACCGATTTGCCGGTGTTTGTGAAGGAAGGTTCGGTAATCCCAATGCAGTCGGTTGTTCAGAACACCAAGGAAAAAGGTGACGGAACGCTTTATCTGCACATTTGGAAAGGTGAAACCGGTTCAGAATATGTTTATTATGAGGACGATGGCGAAACGTATCAGTACGAACAAAACAGTTTCTACAAACGCAAAATCAATTATAATCCTGAAACGAATTCAGTGAGTTTGTCGGCTGCTGAAGGTAGTTATAAAAGCAAATTCACCAAACTTCAGATTGTTTTGCATGGTTTCGGAAAACAACATTCGTTTCGTGTACAGGATTTGATTAACGGACAAATGAAAATTGTACTGAATTTGAACATCTAAAAGTTTTTTAGAAAAAGTTTTTGAGGGCTTTGTCATTCAGAATTAAAAGATTATCTTTGCAAGCTCAAAATCAAATATGTCGTTTTGTGATGTGTGCATTGCGAAGTTTGTATTTTAAAAC
>CAIKVR010000052.1 GCA_903830915.1 uncultured Bacteroidales bacterium | reverse complement strand
GCAGCAATAACAGCTCGTGGTATTTGTTGGAGTACAAACTCAAACCCTACGATTGCTGATAGTTATACTAACGATGGCACCGGAACAGGAACATTTTCAAGTTCAATGACAGGATTAACCCCAAATACCACCTATTATGTTCGGGCGTATGCTACGAATAGTGTAGGTACAAGTTATGGTAATGAAGTTAGTTTCACAACCTTTGCTGCATTATCAACCCTCACCACTTCAGAAGCATCAGCAATAACAAGCTCAACTTCCATGATTGAAGGAAATATAACCAGCGATGGTGGCGCAGCAATAACAGCTCGTGGTATTTGTTGGAGTACAAGCTCAAAACCTACGATTGCTGATAGTTATACTAACGATGGAACCGGAATCGGAACATTTTCAAGTTCAATGACAGGACTAACCCCAAATACAACTTATTATATTCGGGCTTATGCTACGAATAGTGTGGGAACTTCGTATGGAAACGAAGTGAGTTTAAAAACTATTCAATCGGGTATAACCTACAATGTGACAGTACCAATTGGAACTAATGAAGTATATATTTCAGGAAATTTCAGCATTTCACCTTGGACAACAAAGAATTTCAAGCTATCAAAAGTTGATGTAACTCATTTTACTATAACAATACCGGATAGTTTGACCACACTAAATACAGAGTATAAGTATTGTAGTGGACCTGATTGGTATTATGAAGAACTAAATGGAATAGGTTCGCCTATTAACAATAGAGTCTATTCTTCTTCTGATGTGGTATTAGAATGGAGAAATGTTTATAATCCATCTTCTGCAATTGAAAAAGATGTAACTATTTTAGCCACTGTACCAATTAATACGTCGGAATGTTATATTACTGGTGGTTTTGATGATTGGAGAGGTCCAATTACTTCAAATAAAATGATTAAAGTTTCTACAACAGCTGATGGAACTATTTTTACAAAGACAATTCATACCATTGACTCCATTTCATTAGAATATAGATTCGTTGCAGGACCTTCATGGGATTATGATCAAACTCAATCTGAAAATTACAAATATAGAATAGATGGAGCTGCTGTGAAAGTTAAATCGTTCAAGGCATATTACAATGCTATAAGTTTCACTCTGCCAACACTCACTACAACCATTCCATCTGCAATTACAACCACTACTGCTACCGTTGGTGGAGAAATAACGAATGATGGTGGTACAACCGTAACAGCACGGGGAGTTTGTTGGAGCACAAGTTCAAATCCTACAATTGCTGATAGTTATACTACTGATGGCACTGGAACAGGAGTTTTTACAAGTCTTTTAACTGGTTTAACTCCTAACGTTACCTATTATGTAAGAGCATACGCTACCAATATTGCAGGAACAGCTTATGGAAATGAGGTTACTGTGGCTTGTAATACCGGGAATTCATCCATTAGTGGGAAGATATTTAACGACATCAATAATAATGGTTTATTTGATGCGGGTGTTGATAGCGTTCAGTCTACAGGCTGGGTAGTTAAAATACAAGGGCCGGTTAACAGAACAATAGTTCCATCTTTTGACGGTACATATTCATTTAATGACTTACCGTTAGGAATATATACCGTTTCTGAAATTGTACCGGAACTTTGGACTGTTATTGCTCCATTTTGGGGTGGAGAATATACGATTGATTTAACCGCAGGAGGTAATGTTGTAAATAAAGATTTTGCAAACATTTATTTACTTAGAAGCAATTCTGATATAGAATATTTAAGTTTTCCTAATGGACAAAAAACAGGTGATAATAGTGCTAATCCATCATCATCCTTAGTTCCACTATCTTCAGTAAATATATCTCAAGTACCAGTGAATTCTATTCATCTTTATGTGAATTCTGCAGGATATTCCCCGGATACTTTTTATGTAACAAAAAATCAAATAGTTCAATTTGCAATAACTAACCTGGATAATTCAGCATCCCATCCAACTTACTTTAATGATTCAAGATTACTTGGAGTTATTGTTGGTCTTCCTCCTGGTGAAACCAGAATGACCACATTTAAAATTAACAACATTCAGTATGGAGAAAAAATACATTTTCTAGATGGAGTGCCTGGTCATAACCAATCGGGATTAATGATTGTAAGAGATGGAACAGTTCATCTACCTACAACAACAACAATAAATCCAACAAAGTTAACTGCTACGACAGCAACTTCTAGTGGTAATATAACCAACGATGGGGGAGATTATATTAATTCACGAGGAGTTTGTTGGAGCACAACAGTTAATCCAACAATAGCAGACAATAAGACTAGTGATGGTACCGGAAGCGGAGTATTTACAAGTACAATTACTGGATTATCACCTAATACTACGTATTATGTCCGTGCTTATGCAACTAATGTTGCTGGAACTTCATATGGAAATGAAATCAGTTTTACAACAATAATTCCAATAGCAACACCAATACTAACTACTAATATAGCCCTTTGTACCTCATCTTCTACTGCAACATGTGGAGGAAGTATTAGTAACGACGGTGGAGGAGCAGTTTCTGCACGTGGAGTTTGTTGGAGTACATCTTCTAATCCGACTATAAGTTTAAATCATTCTTCTGATAGTACTGGAACTGGAAATTTTACTAGTTCATTAACCGGTTTAACTCCTAATGTTACCTATTATGTAAGAGCATACGCTACAAATATTGCCGGAACAGCTTATGGAAATGAGGTTACTGTGGCATGTAATACAGGGAATTCATCCATTAGTGGAAAGATATTTAACGACATCAATAATAATGGTTTATTTGATGCGGGTGTTGATAGCGTTCAGTCTACAGGTTGGGCAGTTAAAATACAAGGTTCGGTTAACAGAACAATAGTTCCATCTTTTGACGGTACATATTCATTTAATGACTTACCGTTAGGAATCTATACGGTTTCTGAAATTGTACCTGAAGATTGGACCGTGTTATCACCTTATTGGAGTGGTAAATATACAGTAGATTTATCGGTAGGTGGTAATATGGTAAATAAAGATTTTGCTAATTTCTATTTGCAAAGGAATAACTCGGATGTTGAGTCTCTTTTCTTCCCAAATCGTTTAAATACAGGAGATAATGCAGTAGTGCCAGCCGATCCAAGTTCTCCAAAAGAATCGGCTCCAATTTCTGTTGCCAATATACCTGTCAATAGTATTCATCTTACTGTAAGTACTGCGGGTTTTAAACCAGATACTTTATATATTAAAAAAGACTATATTGTTCAATTTGCACTTACATCAACAGATGATTTTACACATATATTTTATTTAGATAATCCAAAATTTCAAGGTACAATATTGGGTGTAGCCGGAGGTGAAACCAGAATGAAATGTTTTAAAACCTATAATGTTCTACCAGGTGAAATATATAGATTTACTTGTGGTATTCCCGGTCATTCAGGTCGTGGAGAAATCGGATATATGAAAATAATAGGTGACCCAATTATAGTTGTAACCCCAACAGTTACTACTATACCACCATCTACAATAACTCAAACAACAATTATAAGTGGTGGTAATATTTCAAGTGATGGCGGTACAACTGTAACAGCTCGTGGCATTTGCTGGAATATGATGCCAAATCCCACTATAGCAAACAGTAAGACTGCCGATGGCTTTGGAACCGGTTCATTTACAAGCTCTTTAACTGGTTTAACTGCCGGTACAACCTATTATATTAGGGCTTATGCAACCAATAGTGGGGGTACGAGTTATGGAAATGAAATCAGTTTTTCGACAGTATCATTATCCCCCAAACCAGGATTAATTGCTTATTATCCTTTTAATGGAAATTCCATTGATGAAAGTGGAAATGGACACGATGGAACTGTAAATGGGGCAACACTCACAACTGATAGATTTGGGAATGTAAATAAAGCATATTCATTTAATGGTTCAAATAATTGGATAAATTTAGGAACATGGTTTAATTACAATAAATTTAGCATATCACTTTGGGTGAATAAAACAGGTTTTTCTGGTGATTATGAATGTATTATTGACAATAATCATTATTGGAATCCTCCAAGTTCACATCAAAATTGGTTATTACAAGGAAATCCGTCAAGTTTGGAGTATGGATTTGGTGTACCTGATTTTCCGGCCCCCGGAATTAATTTTAATCTTAAATTAAACAAATGGCAACATATCATTTGTATTAAGGATTCAAGTACAATTAAATTATATTTAGATGGAATCCTACAAAATTCAGTAGCGTGTAATTATGCGATTAATTATGTAGATCAGAATTTGTGTATAGGTAGACATGGAGGTCAGTTCTTGAGATGTTTTATGGGCGAACTTGATGATATTCGGTTTTATAATTATCCAATCTCAGATTCTGAAATATCACAATTATATAATGAGTCAAATAATACAACACCAGTTTTACCAACACTCACAACTACCACAGCTTCAGCAATAACAAGTGCTACCTCAACCAGTGGAGGTAATATTATCAGCGATGGCGGTACAACTGTATCAGCTCGTGGAGTATGTTGGAGCACAGCACCAACTCCTACAACTGCAAATAGTTATACTACCGATGGCACTGGAGTTGGTATATTTACTAGTTCAATGACCGGGTTAACAGCAAATACAACCTATTATGTTCGTGCTTATGCCACTAATAGTGTTGGAACTGCTTATGGAAATGAAATCAGTTTTATGACATTGTTACCTGCTACCGGAACTGTTACTGATATTGAAGGAAATGTATATGATTATCTAACTATTGGTTCTCAAACATGGATGGTAGAAAATCTTAAAACTACCACCTACAATGACGGAACTTCCATTCCGAATGTAACAGTTGCAAGTATATGGGCTACCTTAGCTACTCCTGCTTATAGCTGGTATAATAACGATGTAGCCAATAAAAATACTTACGGTGGACTGTACAACTGGTATGCGATAAATACCGGCAAGTTAGCTCCGACCGGCTGGCATGTATCTACCGATGCAGAGTGGACAACACTTACGACTTATTTAGGAGGTGAAAGCGTAGCCGGAGGTAAATTGACAGAAATAGGAACGGCACATTGGTTAATACCTAATACCGGAGCAACGAATGAAACAGGTTTTACAGCTCTACCAGGTGGCACACACTACAGTATTGATGGTACGTACCTCTATCTTGGCAACATTGGCTACTGGTGGACTGCTAGCGAAAGCGATGCCGAGAGCGCATGGAACAGAGGCTGGTCCGTCAGCAACAACTCCTTTGGAGTGGGCCGGGGTGTTAACTACAAGCGGGCTGGTTTCTCAGTTCGCTGCATCAGAGATTATTGATTTACGAAAGTTTGGCTAAATCAGGATCCATGGCAAACCGAGCGGAATAAACGGATGGTTAGAATTATAGAATCCGTCAGTAAAAGGTCAATGGAGGGATGCAAACATTCCGACACTGTAAAAAAGAATTGAATTAGAATACTTTAGATTGTTATTGTTGGAAACAACGTTCAGCGAAGCTAGTTATAACAACCCACTAACCTGAGGAAAAATAGGTACAATAAGAGAAATTGAATGTTATAGATTAGAAATCACTTCTCATTGTCGAGAAATAGCTTGACATGATAGAGAAATTGATTATATGGTTCGAGAAATCGCTCCTCCCAGTGAAGAAGTTAAGCAGATAGGTTGCGAAATCATTTCTCATAGCATGGAAATTGAACATTATACTATAGAAATTGATTCTCATTGTAGAGAAATTAATAACTGTTATACAGCAAAAAAACTATGGAAACACGCGGAGAAAAAAACTTTATAAGAATGCCCATGTTTTCAGCCCGTAGGTACGACAGGCTTACCAACAATACAGGTGTAAACAGCTCATTCAGTAAAATGGCAGGATATGTTGCTGCACGTTTTACCGAAGGCAGGTTGCTGGATGTGGGAATAGGCCCGGGGCGGTTATTGCAGGAATTGCAGGAACAGATTCCGGGAATGGAATTGCACGGATTAGATATTTCGGCATCGATGCTGAAAATTGCCCGTGATAGGCTGGGAGAGGAGGTTGAACTGAAACGGGGAAACATTTGCGCAAGCGGTTACCCCGACGATTATTTTGATTGCGTTGTATGCTCGGGCAGTTTTTATAACTGGGATAAGCCTGTTGATGGACTAAATGAAATTTACCGGATTTTGAAACCCGGTGAGAAAGCTATACTATTTGAAACCACACGCGATTATGACCCAGAAATGCTGAACATTAATCTACAGAATAACTTAAAGGGATACGGTCAGTTCCGCAAGTTACTTTCTATCCTGTTCCTGAAAAAACAGATGAAGTTGACTTATTCCACAGCAGAGTATAATCAACTGGTTTTGCAATCGAAGTTCAGGGATGGTTATAGTATTGTGCGCGATGTGTTGGGAAGTTTACCTATTTATGTACGAATAGAGTTAGTAAAATAACTGCTCTGACTCCTGAAGGGGAATAAGAAAGAAATCAGATTAACAACATCCTTCCTCTCTTTATGAGGCTTGGAGCAAATCATTTATTTTATGGAAGAATTAGTAAGCAACAATTACGTGCGGATTATTTTCAGCACACTGGTTATTTATTTGTTTATCGTTATAGCTATCCGCTTGTTTGGTAAAAAGGAACTGGCACAGCTATCGGTGGTAGATATGGTTTTTATTTTGCTGATAAGCAATGCGGTACAAAACGCAATGGTAGGACCCGATTCCACACTTTCGGGTGGACTGGTAGCTGCTTCCACACTGTTTATTATGAATTACATTTTCAAATACCTACAGTACAAATTCCCTAAATTTGGTAAAGTGGTGGAAGGTGATGCAATGATGCTAATTTACAAAGGCAGAATTTTGGAAACACATCTCAAGAAAGCACAAATAACCCACGATGAGCTTATGGAAGCTATTCGTGAACATGGTGTACCCACAGTTAAAGAAGTGGATCTGGCTATTTTGGAAGTGGATGGGAATATTAGCGTGTTGTCCAACGAATACCAAAAGAAAACTGTAAGGCGGCGTAAGGGACATAAAATGATAAGCAAACAGGAGAATTAGTCTGTAGTCGGCAGTTCGTAGTAAACAGTAAAAAAAGTTTATAGTTTATAATTTATAGTTTATAGTTGGGAAAAATATAATAACCAATCAACTAACTAACCAGCCAATCAACCAATCAACCAACATGCAGCAGATAAAACCTTGTACAGAAAAGCAATTGCCAGAAATTCTTGCTATTTTCAATGATGCCATTCTGAATTCAACGGCTTTGTACGATTATAAAATCCGTACAATGGAAACTATGGTTGCCTGGTACGACGATAAACTTACACATAACTATCCGGTTATCGGAGCTTTCGACGATGCAGGTGTTTTACTCGGTTTTGCAACTTATGGTATGTTTAGGGTGCGACCGGCTTATAAATACACGGTTGAACATTCGGTATATGTTCATGCAGATAAGCGTGGTATGGGAACTGGAAAAATCCTGCTTCGTGAAATAATACAAAAAGCCGTAGAACAGGACTTTCATGTGATGGTAGGAGTAATTGATGCATCCAACGGTGTAAGCATTAAACTGCATGAAAAAGAAGGTTTTGTTTTGACCGGTATTATGAAAGAAGTGGGTTATAAGTTTGGAAAATGGCTCGATGCTGCCTTTTATCAGCTAATATTAAAAACACCAATAAATCCTTCAGAAGAATAAAATGGAAAAACGAATACTGAAATGGGGTATTCTGGGAACAGGACGAATAGCCGGAGTGATGGCTACAGCCTTGAAGGTAGTTGAAAACTCTGAACTTTATGCAGTTGGGTCTCGCTCTGAACAGAAAGCTCATGAATTTGCAACACAATACAAAATCCCCAAAGCTTATGGCACTTACGAGGCATTGGTTTCTGACCCTGATGTTGATATTATTTACATTGCCACTCCTCATAACCTGCATCTTGAAAATGCGTTACTGGCTATGAATAAGGGTAAGCATGTGCTTTGCGAAAAGCCATTGGCGGTTAATGAAAAAGAAGTTCGTCAACTGATTGAAAAGGCTGCCGAGAAAAAGGTGTTTCTAATGGAAGCTTTGTGGAGTAGGTTTTTGCCCCGTATTATAAAGGTAAAGGAGTTGGTTGATTCGGGTGAACTTGGTGATATTCGAATGCTGACTGCCGCTTTTTGCTTTAAATCCTTACACCGTCCCGAACAGCGACATTTTAATATCGACCTGTGTGGCGGAACAATTCTCGATATTGGGATTTACAATATCTTTCTGTCTTATTTAATTCTAGGTAAACCTCAAGAAATAAGTTCAATGGCTGTTTTGAATAATCAGGGTGCCGATACTACCAGCAGTTACACCTTCATGTATCCTAATGAGGTGCTTGCTATCATGCATTCTTCGTTTCTGGTGGATGCTCCTGTAGCGGCTGAAATTCATGGCACAAAAGCTACGCTTATGTTGGATGATCGCTGGTTTAATGTGGGTTCGGTTCGGGTCAAATATCCTGAAGGGGCGAAAGAGGATGTTTATAAATTTGATGTGAAAGCTAACGGGTATGAGTACGAGGCACAGGAAGCAGTAAACTGTATTTTAGCAGGAAAAATCCAAAGCGATTTGTGGAGTTGGAACAACAGCCTGGAGTTGGTATGTATTATGGACTCTACTCGGTCAGCCTGTGGAATTATTTATCCAAAGCATGATTATTGACGATGTTCATAAACTTTTTGGCAAGGAATATCGTTAATAGTTCAGTGATAGAAATTAAAAATAAAAAGAGGTATAACAAAAAAGATGAAACGAGCACGACAAGTAAATATTGACTCACAAGGAGATGTTTATGTGTTAGTTCCATGTGACAAATAAAAAATCAATTATTTACGTATGAAACGTACTGTATTAATAACCGGAGCTTCCAACGGTCTGGGTGTTGAATTTGCAAAAATCCATGCTGCAAAAGGTGATAACCTTGTATTGGTTGCACGAGGAAAGGATAAAATGAATTTATTGAAAGCTGAGATTGAAAAACGTCACCCCGTTTCGGTATATGTTATAGGTAGGGATTTATCTGATCCGGGTGCACCGAGAACTATTTATAACGAACTGAAAACCCAAAAAATTCAGGTGGATTACCTTATAAATAATGCCGGTTTCGGTGACTTCGGATTGTTTGAAAAAAGTAACTGGGAAAAGCAATTGCAGATGATTAATCTGAATGTAACGGCCGTTACTTATTTTACCCGTTTGTTTTTGCCCGATATGATTAAAAATAAATACGGTAAAATTCTGAATATCGCTTCTACTGCATCTTTTCAACCCGGACCTACCATGTCGGTATATTTTGCCACCAAGGCATTTGTACTTAGTTTCTCCGAAGCCATTGCCAACGAGGTGAAAGGAACTGGTGTAACGGTTACAACTTTGTGTCCCGGTGCTACTGCTACAGGTTTTAAAACAGTTGCTTCACTCGATAACAGTAACTTATTTAAAGGTTGGATAGCAAGTTCAAAAAGTGTGGCGGAATACGGTTACAGAGCAATGATGCGTGGAAGAACCGTAGTAGTTCATGGATTAATGAATAAAATCATGGCATTTTCGGTACGTTTTGCACCCCGAAATATAGTAACTGCCATTGCACGTATGAAACTGAAAGCGAAGTAAATAGGGGGTTTTGCAACTAAAACAAACAATATTTACATTTATTTTAAAAAAAACAGTGATTTATAATAATATAACTGTATCTTTGCCGGACATTAAAAAAATAATTTATCAACAATGAGTAAAGGAACAGTAAAATT
>CAIKVR010000051.1 GCA_903830915.1 uncultured Bacteroidales bacterium | reverse complement strand
CCAACCATAAATACATTTTTTTCAATATCGTAAAGTGCAAAAGCAAAAATACCGTTCAAATCTTCCAAAAAGTTTGGACCTTTTTCGCGATACAAAGCCAAAATAACTTCACAGTCAGATTTTGTCAGAAATTCATATTTTCCTTCAAAACGTTTTCTGATTTCCTGATGATTGTAAATTTCACCGTTTACGGCCAAAACAAGTTTACCATCTTTACTGAATAATGGTTGCTTTCCTGATTCTGGGTCAACAATTGACAAACGTTCGTGTGCTAAAATAGCTTTTTCGTCAGAATATACTCCCGACCAGTCCGGCCCACGATGCCGGATACGTTTTGACATTTTCAATACTTGCGGCCGCAAAGCCTGTACCGGTTGTTTTATATCAAATGCACATACAATTCCACACATAATATTTCCCTCTCTTTTATTCTTCTGTATTCTTTAAGAAGAGATTGTTTTTATAGTTTTATTTAAAGTCTTATTATTTTTTATATAGCACGGTGAATGTCTTCAGCTACTTTACGTCCTGAAGCAATAGCACGAACCACCAAACTTGCACCCATAGCGGCATCACCGGTAGCAAATACTTTCTTCACATTACTTTGATTTGCTTTGTCAATTGCCACATTACCACGACCGTCAAATTCTACGCCAAGCTCAGTTAAGAGCCCTTCATGAACCGGATGAATGAAACCAAGTGCAAGAAACACCAAATCAGCTTTGATTATTTCTGTTTTGCCGGTTTGTTTCATGTTCCAGCGTCCGCTTTCATCTTTTGTCCATTCAACTTCTTCCACTTCCACTTCAGTCAACTGACCATCCAGACCAATAAACTTGTTGGTATTCAAACTCCATTTACGGATACAACCTTCTTTGTGAGAACTTGAAGTTTTCAGAATGTTTGGATAGTATGGCCACGGAGTATCCGGATTTTTGTCAACAGGTGGTTGAGGCAAAATTTCAATTTGCGTTACTTTTACAGCTCCCTGACGGATAGAAGTACCCACACAGTCGGAACCGGTATCACCACCACCAATTACAAGTACATGTTTATCTTTAGCCGAAATAATTGTTTCAGGAGCAACTTCTTCGTTCATGATAAGCTGATTTTGCTGGCTAAGGAATTCCATTGCATAATAAATCCCTTTCAAATCACGGCCTTGAGGGCTAATATTACGCGGATGACCTGCACCAATGGCAATACAAACCGCATCATATTCTTTCATTATTTGTTTGCCTGCAATATCTTTACCTACTTCAGTATTTGGTTTAAACTCAATACCTTCTTCCGATAACTGAACTAATCGGCGATCGATTATATTCTTATTAAGTTTGAAGTTTGGAATACCATAACGCATCAAACCGCCTAAGGTATTATCTTTTTCAAAAATGGTTACGTTATGACCTTTACGATTCAATTGCTGTGCGGCAGCTAAACCGGCAGGTCCTGAACCAATAATAGCAATTTTTTTGCCGGTACGGGTTTTAGGTGGTTGAGGTTTAATCATGCCTTCGATAAAACCAACTTCAGTAACTGCTGCTTCATTTTCGCGAATTGTTACAGGTGCTTCGTGCAATGCCAATACACACGATTTTTCGCATGGAGCAGGGCAGATGCGGCCTGTAAAATCTGGAAAGTTATTTGTTTCGTGAAGATTTTCAATTCCTTCTTTCCATTTCCCTTTGTATATAAGATCCTGCCATTCAGGCATTTTATTGCCGAGTGGACAGCCCCAGTGACAAAAAGGAATACCACAATCCATACAACGTGAAGCCTGCAACTTGCGGTCCTCGCGGTTTAATG